>WJJO01000357.1 GCA_014729665.1 Caldifarciminota bacterium | reverse complement strand
TGCTTAGCTGGGGTACGACCACGGTGGAGATAAAATCAGGATACGGGCTTTCACTTGCCGATGAGCTAAAGCAGCTTACGGTGATACGCAGTCTTTCAACCGAGGTCCCCCAGACCCTGATTCCGACCTTTCTTGGCGCACATGCAATCCCGCCTGATACGGACAGGGAGGCATACGTGAAAGAGATAATCGACCTTATGCTGCCTGAGGTCGCCGAAAAGGATTTGGCAAGATTCGTTGACGTATTCTGCGATGAGATTGCCTTTACTAATGCCGAGACCCGAAGGATTCTTACAAAAGCCCGTGAACTCGGTCTCGGTCTCAAGCTTCATGTCGACGAGATTGCCGATACCGGGGGGGCAGGGCTGTCCGCAGAGCTTGGCGCTGTCTCTGCAGAACACCTTGTAAAATCGAACGAAGCGGGATTACGGGCAATGAGTCAGGCAAGTGTTGTCCCGGTACTGCTCCCGGCTACGACCTTCTTCCTTCGCGAAACCGAAAGGCCGAACGTTCGTTTGATGCGTCAACTACGAATGCCTATGGCTGTTGCGACCGATTTCAATCCTGGTTCTTCTACGGTTTTCGCCTTGCCTTTTGCCGCAGTCTGTGGTACACTTATAGACGGATTGAGCATGGAGGAAGCGATCCGGGGTATTACGATAAACGCCGCAAAGGCTATAAATATGGAAAAGGAGATTGGTTCATTGGAAGAAGGCAAACAGGCAGATCTGGTGATATTAGATATTAATACATGGGAAGAGTTGATTTATTACTTCTTGAAAAATCCTATAACGACAGTAGTAAAAAAGGGCGAGGTTGTTTTTGCCCACAGAGGTGAAGTATGATAGTAGATGAAATACGTAAACAACTCAGGGTCGCTATGCGCAAGAAGGCCTGGGAAGATTATGAAGAGATACTGGTACAGGCGGCTTCGCAGATAAAGGGCTGGAACGAGTTATCTTACTATCAAGGCATCTTGTTCATCTATCAGCAGGATACCGAGAACGGCCTGGAGCTTCTACGCGAGGCAATGGTTGCCGCCGAAGAACGCAATAATTTTCCTTTGGCCATGTCCGCCGCATCCAGGATTGCATCCGTCGAACCGAACAACCTTGATGTTCGCCTCAGGCGCAGTGATCTTTACATCGCCATGGGATTGGTTTCAGCCGCATATGAGTATCTGCTGCGGGAATTCGATTTCTACAGACGGCGCAACGACGCGAATTCTCTCTACTATATCGTCAAGAAGATAATATCTATAGATCCGACCAATCTTGACTTGGCGCTTAAAATGGCTAAAATATTAGCTCGGCTGGGTCGTAAGGATGAGGTGCGTCGGGTAGTGGAGAGTGCCGTGTTTTCTCTTCAAGGACAAGGGAAATACGATGAGGCGGCGCAGATACAAACCGAATACAGGAAACTCTACGAGGAGTTATGAGACAAGAAGCACTCGATCTGGAAGGCAAGGTAGAACTGGCCAGGATGCTCTTGCAGCTCGGTTTCAAGACGGAAGCTCTCGCGGAGTTGCTTACGGCGGCTGAGACCTATGTAGAACGCGGTAACAACGAAGCGGCAATAGAACTCTATGAGAAGGTCCTCGAGACCGATCCCGAGAATAAGGTTGCTAAGAATAAACTCTATAAGATAAAACCCCGCTCCACTCAGGATATAGACGGTGTAATATCAAAGATGGGTATCGGCACTGAAGAGAAGGAGGGTGAGGAAGCACCGGTTGAAACCGAAGCCGAAACCGCAGTTAAAGAAGAAAAACCCGAGGCGGCCGAGGCTCCACCTGAGGAGCCTGAAACCGTTGAGGTCGACAGGGTCGAGAAGGAACTGTTAAGGGATCTTGAGGCAAAACCTGAGGTAAATCTTTCAGCTATAGGTATCGAAGAGTTCCTTGCATCCATCGGTCCGCTTCTTAAGAATACGCCCGAAGAACTTGCACAAAGACGGATACTTACCGATTTCTTTAGAAAAGAGGGCTTGTGGATAGAGGCTTTCTTCGAGGCCAGGGCCGAATACAGAACCCAGCCGACGGTAGATAAGCTTTATAAGCTACTTTCCTTGATAAATCAGTCGGGTGATCAGGATATACTGGTTACCTTTCTTTTAACAGAGAGTTTTGCAAAGCGTGATCCTGAGGTTGAACAGGAGATACTATCCTCTTTAATAGCTACCTTTGAGGGTATGGGCAAGATAAAAGAGGCGGAGAAGATTAAACAGAGACTGAAGAAGAAAAAGGGAGTCGAGTTATCCGATAAGAGAAAGGACCTCCAGGCCCTTAAAGCGGAATTGGAAGGCCGACAGGGTACTTCAGCCGAGGAATCGAAGGATTAATATATGGCTTACGAAACTTTTTATAGATTGAAGTACGAACCATTTGCGGTTCAACCGGATCCGCGGTTCTACTTCAACGGCCCGCAACATGCTGTAGCCAGGGAGTATCTCCTGCACGCAGCCGAGGGCGGAAGAGGGCTTGCGCTCCTTTTAGGTGAGATAGGGACAGGAAAAACGACACTGGTTCGTTCGATATGGAACGAACTTCTTGAAGACGATAGGTATCATATCGGTTTTACGGTACTTACACGTTCTGTCAAGCCGCGCTGGCTTTTAGATAAGTTTGCCGAGTTTTTTGATATCGAAGACCCACCTGAGGATTCCTCCGAACTCTTTTCAATCATAGTAAATAGGCTTTTTGAGATTCACAACGCAGGCAACAGAACACTCATATTCATGGACGAGGCCAACAAGATGGACAATCCCGATACAATCGAGGAGCTGCGCGGCTTTGTCAATCTCGAAAGCCCTTCGGGCAAAAAACTGGTGACCTTCATCCTGGTGGGGCTTCCCGATCTCGAGGTCAACCTGGCTCAAAATGCAGCTTTATACCAGAGGATAGCAGTCAGGGTTAACTTGAATCCCTTGACTTTGAGCGCTGTAAAGGCTTACGTTCAGCATCGCCTGAGGATTGCGGGTCGGGATAACCCTATCTTTACAGAGAAGGCATTAGCCGAAATCGCTTCCTATTCGGGCGGCCGTCCCAGGCTTGTTAATATCATTTGCGATAACTCCCTTATCGAGGGTTACATTCAACGAAAACCCAAAATCGATGAGTTTATTGTAAAACATGTAGCCAACAATCTGAATTTGATCCCCAAGGAAATAAATCAGTGACGAGTTCCTCAGCTGATCTACATATCCATACCAGCTATTCCGATGGTTTGCGTTCGCCACGGGAAGTTATTCAGATAGCATCAGATGTAAATCTCAAAGCGGTCGCCCTGACCGATCACGATACCGTTGCCGGACTGGAAGAGGCCCGTTTGGCGGGAAGGGAAATGGGGATTGAGGTTCTTACAGGCGTTGAACTTTCGTGTGAACTTGATGGATACGAGATTCATATGCTTGGTTATTTCGCAGGCGATAAGGAAAGGGAGCTTGAGGATAAGTTGAAGTGGTACCAGGAGAAGCGCGAGGAGAGGGCAAAGGAGATACTTGACACCCTGAAGAAGAACAATATATCGCTTCTTTACAGGGATTTGCTTTTTTTCTCTACCGGTAAATCCATAGGGAGGATGCACGTGGCTAAGGCCTTGATGAAAAAGGGATACGCCAATTCCATTCACGAGGTTTTCAAACGATATTTAGGTCCCGACGGCATAGCCTATGTTCCTAAAGCCAAACTTTCCATCCCCGAGGCGGTGGAATTGATTCATTCTCATCAAGGTGTGGCAATACTGGCGCATCCAGGCATGTACCGGATTCGGGACGCTGCAGAGCACTGTATAGAGCATCTGGACGGTCTGGAGGTCTGGTATCCTGAACATTCGCCGAGTTTTGAGGACCATCTATACGCTATGGCTCTTAGAAACAGACTCATCCCTACCGGAGGGTCTGACTATCACGGGATAGGCAATAACCAGATCGGCTGTGTGAGGGTTCCTTATTCCACCGTTACCCGACTACTCGAGGTCGCGGTGGGTGTGTGAGCGCCCTGTTCCCAATCCTTCTGCTTGCGGTTACACCCATACATCTAGCCAGGCTTCAATACGGCGGCGGGGGAGACTGGTACAATGATCCCGATGCACTGCCAAACCTGGCCGCCGTTATATCCGAGCGAACCACGGTAGTCATTTCGGAGGAACAAAAGGTTTTAACCCTTTCGGATCGCGAGCTTTACAACTATCCTGTCCTGTTTATGACCGGTCATGGAAGGGTTGTTTTTTCCGAGCAGGAGCGCGAAAGACTGCGCGAATATCTGCGTCAGGGCGGATTCCTTTATGCAGATGACGACTGCGGGATGGACGAAAGCTTCCGCGAGGAGATGGCTAGGGTACTGCCCAATTCGAGTTTTGTCGAACTCGACTTTAATCATCCCATCTATCATATATTCTACGATTTCGATACCGGTCCTCCCCAGATTCACAAACACGTAGAGGACGAACCCCCGCGCGGCTTCGGGATGTACGAAGGAGGACGCCTGGTCGTGTACTATACCTATAATTCAAATCCCTCAGACGGCTGGACAGCCGCTCATAGTAATCCGGACCAGGTGCGTGAGCAGGCATTCCGAATGGGGGTCAACATCGTGCTTTTTGCGTTACTGAATTGATGCCGACCGGATTAATACGTTCTCATCCCCGAACAGGAACAGCCCCTGCTCTTTACATTCAACCCTTTATACAGTCAAGCTGCGCATTTGCGAACCTTAGGAACCTGTTTAAGTTCCGTCAGGGTCGATGTAATGAGTACTTTTACCTAGACTATACCCTAAGGTATGTAGCTGATTGACGATGGGTTTTTTCTGACTATAGTATCAACAGTTACGATTAAGAGATTGAAAGAAAATTGGAAATTACGCCCTCCTCCCATACTTATCAGGTGGCTGTCGGCGTCCGCTTGGCAGCCACCTTCCCCTTTACATAGACCTTTTTTTCCCTTATAATATAACTGGAGCCCGTGATGAGTAACGATGAACGACTACAACTATGCGACCGTGAGTTTCTCTTCTCTTACTTTGTAAAGAGTCCTGTACGGTTTGCATGCCAGCGAATCTTTTCAAGGTTCGCCACCCCAACCATAATACCGGTACATCAAACCTTTGCGGTGGATATATTCGATAGACCCGAGGGCGGGGTTATGTTTCCAACCGGAAAGGTGCTGCACGAAAGTTCGCTGTGGTCGCTTTCAGAAACCGGTGAGTACCATTTTTTACGCATAACCTCACCGATGGAGGTGGTCGGCGCGCTGGAGGCCATAATATCGGTCAGGCGTTCCAGGATTAAGGTTTTCGTAGATACGCCCTGGACCGGCCAGGAAAGCTTCTCAACCGCATGGAATCTCCTGTTCAGGATCGTTTTCCATGCTAGTTTAGACGCGATATCCGAACAGTTCGTTAAGGGATTAGGCCTGCTGGTCGATGAACACGGCGTCTTAATCAATACCTCGAGGGGTGAGCTGCCCAGGGACGTAGTCGCCACCCTTGCGGGAAGATTCCCGACTCTGGGCCATAACCGGTTGCTTCTCAGAAGGGAAAGGGACGGTTTCCACCTGTATGCAACTCCGTGGACAAAACCCGGCTTCGTTAATTACAATGCCAACATCATGCTTAAATTACTGGTTTTGATTCGTCCGGAGACCGATCCGGAGACCTTTTCCAAGAAGGATTTCATAAGCCACTTCGTTTCAAGGGGCGGGGATGCGATAACCGGAGGGGTTCCCTCAGGTCAGATGCTTCTTTCCGAGCTGACCACCATGGAGATAGCCTATACCACCTCGGATAAATTGATTGGGGAACTCGAGAGTCTTTCCGTTAACTAACCGATCACCACAAAGAACACCAAGGGCATAAAGTGATTAAAACCACAGAGATCACAGAGGATACGGAGAAGCGGCTTACGGCTGACAGCTTCCGGCTAACAGCTACCAGCCGACGGCCTGAGGCAAGAAGGGATTTACCGCAAAGTAAACAAAGGGTATAAAGAAACCACTGGCGACCATCTGGGAATTCTAAGATTACAAGATTTGAAGATTGCAAGATAAAACACAGGGAAAGCGCTGACGGCTTGCGGATGTGTGGAACAGACACTTACAGTCCGGCGAATCACACTTTTGTCTGTCGGGATACTCTGGGGAGGCATTCTCAGTTCCCTAATCCCCCCTTTGTCCCCCCTTGATAAGGGGGGCTATTTTACGACGATAACCTTCGTCCTGGCACTTCCCTGAACACTTTCAACCCTTGCGAAATACACCCCTGATGATAAGTCGGCAGGAAACCACTTACCCGTGCCTCTGACAACCT
>WJJO01000356.1 GCA_014729665.1 Caldifarciminota bacterium | reverse complement strand
GAAGATAACGATGAACCTTTGGGTGAGCGTATATCACCTCTCGGGGATATCTACCGGATAAATCTCAGACCCGCCATAGAAGTCGGGATTTCCCCTGAAAAACTCTGGGATGCTGTTGTTGAATCTTCAAGAATGTTTAATGAAAACCTTCCGGTAAGAAAAAGAAAAATCGAAGCACAGATTGAAACAATCGGTCTTGAGTTCCAGGATATCCCCAGAGAACCTTCCGGGCATTCAGAGCAGTACAAAGAACTCGCCGCTCCGTCTTACAGGCTGATACACGGCTCTCTTTTTCGAGATTTGATAAGGGGTTGAGGGGATAGGAATAGTTAAACCAAGGAGGAAATATGCTGGTTCGAAGCGTGGATCAAATATCCCAGGATAATGTAGAGCAGGAAGGGGCGGAGGGCGTCAAGATAAGGTGGCTTATTTCGAAATATGCCGGAGCGCCAAATTTCGCGATGCGCGAGTTCGAGATCGAACCCGAAGGACACACCCCTTACCATTCGCACGATTGGGAACATGAGGTGTTCGTTCTATCGGGTGAAGGAGTGGTCGTAAGTGAGGGTGAGCAGATTTCTATCAGCAGGGATACGGTGGTTTTCGTTCCGGGAGGCCAGATGCATAATTTCAGGAATACGGGCTCCGGGGTACTTAGATTTCTATGCCTCGTACCCCACAAGAAAGACTGAGTTTTTAAAAAAGGGAGAAATGATGACTAAAGCATTGGAAGATTCACTTATCGATTTTTTTAAGCACACCACGGTTTCGGCGGCCATACTTAAAACCTTTGCCGCGGCGGGAGAACCCTTGAAATTCGACGCCTTGATAGAGGGGGTCGGACTCAGGATAGGCAAAAGGATACCGAGCTATGCGGTCGAGGGGGCGGTAAAGAACTCGCTGCGATTGCTCAAGTCCTCGGGATGGGTAGTTAAGGAAGAGACACAGTTTGCGTTGACCGATCTTGGCAGGGAGCTTGCCGAACGGATCGACTAGTTTTGACCTTGACGGGCGGAATACTGGTTCTATTATTAATCTTGAATGGATAAACATATTAAGACTACAGATGATAAGTGGCTGGAGAAGGCGCTCCGCTGTTACCGCGACGGTATCGGTTTTAAGCTTATCGATGACGCCGAAATCGGGATCGGTCAGAAAGACCTTGAAAGCGGTATATCCCTCGTACGGGCTGCAAGCAGGAGAAAGATCAGCTTAAAGCAGATTGGCCAGATGCTTACCGGTCTGGGTATAGGCGCAGCCGGTATATGGATGGTCATAGCGGCGATAGTCGATCCTGAACCCACGAGTAAACTTGGTCTCCTGATTGCGGGTGGAATCGTTTTGACCCTTACGGGCGGTCTTGCCGTACTGCGCGCCCTGGGACAGCGCTGGACAATCAAGGGCAAGCCTGGAGGCGTGTTCGAGGTGGAACCGGGCAAGGATAGTTAGGGTTTGGTTTATTCACACTCCTTGATGATTTTGGGTATCGGCAGTGCCCAGCTGGATTGTCGGGAATCGTCAGTCAGATAACTGTCTTCTATCTGAGGATCTCTTTTCCTTCGGCGGACGGGTTGCCTGTTTCAAGATATCCTTTTCTATCTTGAGCTTCAGTTCACCTATCCTGTCCCTGTATATGGCGGCCTGCTCGAAGTCCAGGTTCTCGGCGGCTTGTTTCATCTCCCGTTTCAATCGATTGATTAACTCGATAGTCTCCTCCTCATCCCGTGGATCGCGACCCAGGTCCATGTCAACTATAGATTTTCGGCCTTCTGCAACCTCGGTTGTAGCCATGACCTGATCGATAGACTTGCGGATTGTCTGCGGGGTGATTCCGTGGGATTCGTTGTGGGCAATCTGTTTTCTTCGTCTGCGCTCCGCCTCGTCCATGGCGGCCTTCATCGAGTTGGTGACTTTGTCGGCGTAAAGGATAACCTTTCCCGAGATATTCCGCGCGGCCCTGCCCGAGGTCTGAATGAGCGAGCGGGTGTCTCTCAGGAATCCCTCCTTATCAGCGTCCAGTATCGCCACCAGCGATACCTCGGGAAGGTCGAGGCCCTCCCTTAATAAATTAATACCAACCAGTACGTCGAACTCGCCCAGCCTGAGCCCCCTGAGAATCTCCACCCTCTCCAAGGCGTTGACCTCGGAGTGCATGTACTTGACCCTGATATCCATCTCGGCCAGGTATGTGGCCAGATCCTCGGACATCCTCTTGGTCAAGGTCGTTACCAATGTCCTTTCGTTCCTTTCGGCCCTAATACGGATTTCCTCGATAAGATCGTCGACCTGGTTGGCCGTGGGTTTTATTACCATCTCGGGATCTACAAGTCCTGTGGGACGTACAACAAGGTCGATGATCCTCTTTCTTGAGTTTACCCGTTCATACTCACCCGGAGTCGCCGAGGTGTAGATTGTCTGGCCCACGAGGCCCTCGAACTCGTTGAGTTTGAGAGGACGGTTATCCAGGGCCGAAGGAAGCCGGAATCCGTGAGTCACCAGGTTCTCCTTGCGGAACCTGTCGCCTTTATACATCCCGTCTATCTGGGGGATGCCTATATGAGACTCGTCGATAACGGTCAGGTAATCCTTGGGGAAGTAGTCGAGAAGGCACCACGGCCTTGAGCCGGGCATCCTTCCGGAAAGGTGGCGGGAGTAGTTCTCGATTCCGGGGCAGTATCCGACCTCCCTGAGCATCTCAAGGTCATACTTCGTTCTGGTCTTGAGCCTCTGGGCTTCCAGCAGTTTTCCGTCTTTCTCAAGCTCCGCTACTCGTTCTGTCATCTCTTCCCTTATTGCATCCAGTGCATCGGCGAGTGAACGCTCCGATACCTGGAAGTGCCTTGCCGGGAAAATCATTACGTTGTCCGGTTCTTCATCAACCTTGCCCGATACCGGATTAAACTTATTTATCGAGGTTACCTCGTCACCGAAGAACTCAACCCGCAGGGCGATTTCGTCATGGGCAGGCCATATCTCGACAACATCACCCTTGACCCTGAACGCGGAACGTTTCAGTTCGTAGTCGTTGCGTGTGTACTGCTCGGAAACCAGATCGGCCAGAAGATCATCGCGGTCCATATCCTCGCCGACCTTTATCATCTTGACCCGGTTGGCGAACTCTGCAGGTTCACCGATGTTGTAT
>WJJO01000355.1 GCA_014729665.1 Caldifarciminota bacterium | reverse complement strand
ACTAATGTGGTGGGTGAGGCTAATCTTTTTGAGGCCTGCAGGAAGGCAGGATGTGATCCTGTAATACAGATTGCAGGTTCGAGTGAGGAGTACGGTTTCGTTTATCCTGATGAGGTTCCTATTAAGGAAACCAATCCCTTAAGACCCCTTTCCCCGTACGGTGTATCCAAGGTTGCACAGGACCTATTAGGTTACCAGTATTACAAAAGTTACGGCCTTAAGATAATACGCACGAGGGCATTTAATCACACCGGACCGCGCAGGGGAGACGTTTTCGTAACCTCGAATTTTGCCCGGCAGATTGTATCTATTGAAAAGGGATTGAGTAAGCCTGTTATCAAGGTAGGGAATATGGAGGCGGTGCGTGATTTCACCGATGTAAGGGACGTTGCCAGGGCTTATGAGTTGGCTGTTGAAAAGGGTATCCCCGGCGAGGTTTACAACATTGCATCCGGAAAGGGTATCAAGATTGGCGAGTTACTCGACATGCTTCTTTCACTGTCTTCGGTTAAGATAAAGACAGTCAATGACCCGTCAAGGATGAGGCCCTCGGATGTCGAACTGCTGGTTGGAGACATAACCAAGTTCACAAAACAAACGGGCTGGAAGCCTGAAATACCCTTTAAGCAGACCCTTACCGATACCCTCGACTTCTGGCGCAATCGCTTACCGGATCGCATGCAGGTTTAAAAAAAGGGTAAATCTTCAAACTCCCCATGAATAGCAGTGAAGAGCGAATATTAATTTCCGGAGCCAGCGGTTTTGTCGGAAACCTGCTGGCCGAGGCTGAAACCAGAAGGGGCAGGAAGGTTTTCGGTATACACGACCCTAATGAGTCCCCGGATCTCTCATTTGAATCCCGGGGAGTAGATTTGAGAAGTCATCAGGATGTATCAGAATACATCAACGAGAAGGCCCCTTTTAACTGCGTTTATCATCTGGCCGCCTTATCCTCGGTAAGATTGTGCCAGGAGAATCCGGAGCTTTGTTTTTCAGTAAACGCTACTGGTACACTCAATCTGCTCAACGCATTATCCTTGCTTGAAGATAAACCGAAAATCCTTTTTACATCGACATGCGAGGTTTACGGCAAGGTCGATCCTGTGGGTAAGGCTATCAAGGAAACCGATATTCCGGAGCCTGCCAATATCTACGGATTAAGCAAGCTTACAGCCGAAGCTATCTGTCAATATTTCATAAGGGAACGAGGATTGTCAATCGTTATTTCAAGGGGTTTCAATCATACCGGTTCAGGGCAGCGCTCTAGCTTCGTATTCCCTCACGTGGCTAGAACCCTTGCCAGGATAGAGAAAGGGGAGATTGAACCGGTAATCAAGATGGGTAATCTTTCGGTTAAGCGTGATTTTGCAGATGCCCGTGATGTAGTTCAGGCTTATATTATGATGATGGATAATGCTAGTTCTGGAAGTATCTATAACGTTACTTCAGAATGCTACATCTCCATCGAAGAGGGTGTGAAGATGATGGTTGAAATTTCCGGATTACACGTTAATATAATACAAGAGCAATCACGGATGCGTTCATACGATATCCCGGGCTTACACGGAGATGCATCCAGTATCGGAAAAGATCTCGGTTGGCGTGCGAGTATCACGCCGGAGGAGACAATGGAAGATTTAGTTGAACACTGGAGAGAAAAGGAAGGCATTAAATGAAACTACATGCTTTCGGAGCGCGAGGCAGCTTGCCCGCACCTTCAACAGCAGGTTTTAATACCTCCAAATACGGCGGAAACACCACCTGCTACTATCTCGAGGCCGGTCCTTTTCAGATAATCATCGATATGGGTTCGGGTGCACGTCCCTTGGGTGATTATCTGTTAAAGAAAGGGGAAAATGGCAAGCCCTTCATATTCCTTCTGACTCATTACCATTCCGATCACATCCAGGGAATTGGTTTCTGTGTACCTTTCTACATCAAACAGAATACCTTCTATATCCACGGATTTACTCCGGAGGGCAGAGAGAACGTTGATCCCTTGAAGAACGTTGTTCTGCAAGCACTCGAGGAGCAGCAGGCGAGCCCCTATTTTCCTGTACCACATGGATTGCTGCCTGCGAACAAGAGATACCGGGCTCATAACAGGATGTTTTCCGAGGAGTTCTATTACGTCGAGAAAGCGGGAGATTTCCTTTACAAAACAGAGTCTGATATTCAAGATTCGCATTCATTTAAAAGGGATAAAATAATCAAGGTCACGACCGTTCCATTACATCATCCTAACGGATGCCTTGGGTACAGGGTTGATTATATGGATTCCTCCCTTGCTTTCTGTACAGATAACGAACCTTTTGCCTTTACTAATAATAAGATTAATAATCTGTGCAAGGATGTGGATTTGATAGTTCTCGACGGACAATACACGGCTGAACAGCTTGCCGGGCTTACTCAGACATTTGGACACGGAAACCCCGAATTATGCGTTGATCAGGCGATTGACTGTAATGCAAAGAGACTTCTCATCACACACATGGATCCCGGGCACGACGATAAAAAGGTAACCGAGATGGAAAAGACGTGCATCGACTATTATACTAAAAAGAAGTCCGATACGCTCAAGGGTGTAGAGTTTGTAAAAGAAGGCGAAACCTGGGAAGTATAAACAGATCCTAATCGATTATTGAGTAATTAACCATGACTGGTGCAAAGAAGCTAAATATCCTGGCTATTAACTGGCAGGACTGGAAGGCACCGCAGAAGGGAGGGGCCGAGTTTTACCTGAAGGAGATACTCCTAAGACTTCGTGAATACGGTCACAATATTACACTATTATGCTCAGGCTACCCGGGCGCTTCACATACAGATCAGGTAGACGGGATAAGGGTGATTAGAACAGGCTCTCGTAATACCTTCAACTTCCATCTCTACGGGAGACCGATCAGGAGTTACCTGCGGAATAACTCCTTTGATGTCATTATCGACGATCTGAACAAGATACCCTTCTATACCCCTTTATGGGCCGGTTCTACTCCGGTT
>WJJO01000354.1 GCA_014729665.1 Caldifarciminota bacterium | reverse complement strand
GCTCTGGGCAGTGGATTACCCCGCATTAAGCCGGATTGCCGCATCGGATACCGGCATATACGCCTACTCGGACATGCGCAAGCCATCGGTCTGCGCAGATAACGAGGATGAAGACCGCCTGAACGAGATACTCTACGAGGACGACCTTTCCTGCGCGGGCGCGGAAGATTCGTATATTACGGTAAGCTTTTCAGACCCTGGGTGGGATAACGTCGGACTCCTCATCACCCTGAAGGGATCCGATTGGCTCAATGAGCATAAGACGCGGGTTGTCGCCTGGTATCCAAATTACACCTACAGCGCGGCTTCGGTTAGTTCAAGCGGGAACTGGGAGAGTCTTGGTGAGGCGTACAGCCGTCTGAACCGCTCCCAGCGGCTGTTTGACGTCTCGGACGTCGAGGTAATGACCTTCCGCATCTCCTGCCCTGATTCGGACACCGCACGCATAGACCGGGTGGCGTTGGTTAAACTCGATGCCGCAGGGATAACGGTTACCCAGGCCCAGCTTGACGGCGCGGTATACTGGTACGTGCCGGTGCCGCCCGACAACAGTCCCGACATCCCGCCTCTCCAGTCCGAAACCTGCCTGGACGAATTCTCAGACCCGGAGGAGTGCGTAGTACTGAATCCCGGTGAACAGATAGCCCTCTCCTTTACAGAAATCACCCAGGATACCACCGGTATAAGGGCATTTGTGCTTCAGACCAATGGGTATTACGAAACCGACAGCGGCGGCGGTCAAATGAGCGAGGGAGAAATCCTGAAGTTCGACCTTAACGTCCGCACGCTCAACGTCGGCAAGATACCGATGTCCATCAACTATTCGGTTCCCCGCGCTTCCAAGGTCAAGATAAGCGTCATAGACGTTGCCGGTCGTGTGGTAACCGTGCCCTTAAACGGTGAAGTTTTCCCGGGCAGATACAACATTTCCTGGAACTACACCGATAAAGTGGGCCGCAAGGTTTCCTCAGGCGTCTACTTCGTCAAGATGTCCGCAGACGAGTTCGCCGAGACCGCGAAGGTTGTTCTAACCAGATAACTAATACAACTTACGGGTGAGGTCGTATCGGATTGTACAAAAATTTTCTTCCAATTGCCGCATATCCGCGTTTTTGTCCCGCTTTTTTTAGGGTACATTCGGGGTCCCCGCGGATTTAGGCGCTAAATCCGTGGGGTTTATTACTTATTTTGCCTGTACCAAGACATCCATGCCGAGTAATCCCAGGTATTGTCTGCGCCGGTCAACTCCTTGAGCGCCTCGGAGATGTACATACGTTCCTCTAGGTCCTTACCTCTAAGTGCCTTTATGAGTGGCTTTACAGCGCTGTCGTCGTCGAGGGAGGCCAGCAGATCGACCGTATACAGGCGCACTTCCTGATTCTTGTCCTTGAGTGCAGGTATTATGTAACTTACCGTACCCGGGTCGTCTATCTGGGCAATCCATTTCAGCGCATCCTTGCGTATTTCGGCATTAGGGTCTTTAAGGTAGTCTTTCCAGACCTCTAACGCGCGCGGGGCGTCCAGTTGGGCTAGCGCTGTTGCAGCGGCACGCTGCACCTCGGGGTCCTTATCTGCGAGCGCAAGCGCTATGGCGTCTTCAGCCACCGGGTCCGAAAAGTTGGAAAGTGCGGTAACCGCGGCAAGGCGCACCTTAGACTTGCCGTCGTCCAACGCATCAGCCAGGGGCATGATTGCCCTTATGTCGCTGGTCTGCCCCAGGTAGCCTGCCGCCTCCGTCCTTACCTCGTAGTTGTAGTCTTCGAGTGCGTCCAAAAGCAGGTCGAGTTCGGCTGATATGTTCCACAAGGCCCATCCTATCCATGCGCGGGCGACGTCGCCTTCCGGGATGTCTACCGTTTTCAGCCTCTTACCTGCAGTCGAGTCCATATCAACCAGGATCGACAACGCCTGCTTTCGGGCGGTAAAGTTCTCGTCTGTGAGGATCTCTGCAAGTGGTTCGACAGCAAGGCTGTCTAGTTCATGAAGCGATGCGGATGCTTCGTTACGCACCCTTTCTGCAGGATCGACCAATGCATTGATAAGGGGATATGCGGCATCGGTATGATGGATTTTGCCCAGTGATGCCGCCGCAGCCTCCCTCACCCTTGTCGAATCGTCTGCAAGGGCTGTATTAAGGACCGGTATTGCCGAGGTCAGATTACTTGCTCCCAGCGCACGGGCCGCCTCCACCCTCATGGGGGTGCCCTGGGTCATCAATACATTGCGCAAGGGATTTATCGCACGTTCGTTCCCTGATACGCCCAGGGCGTATACCGCATTCATCTTGACGTTATAGGATGGGTCCTCGAGGGCTGTGATCAATTCATCCACGGCTCGTTCGGTCTTTATCTCGCCAAGGGCTGAAACTACGGCCTGTCTGATGTATGATGATTTGTCGTCGAGTAAAACGAGAAGCGAATCCAGGGCGGGTTCCCCTATCCTGCCGAGTGCGACCGCGGCATAGTCGCGAAGGTAGGAGGTGTCTGCGCGGACGAAACGCATCAAGGGTTCTATCGCCTCAGGTGATGCAATCTCGCCCAGGGCGTGGATAGAGGTTGAGCGAACCGTCCAATCCTCATCATAAAGAACCGAGGTTAGTGCAGGAACAGCCCCCTCGTCACCTATATCGCCTAAGGCACGTGCCGCGTATTTGCGGTAGTACCAGCCCTTCTGTCTGAGCGCTGATGACAGTGCAGGGACAGCACGCGGATCGCCTATCCTGCCCAATGCAACAGATGCCTCCCTTCGTATCTCGCGGTTTTCATCTGAAAGTGCACCAGAAAGGGCGGGAACCGCGTTCGTATCGACGAGGATTCCCAGCAGCACCGCGGCCTTGTAGCGCTGGTAGGGTTCTTCAGAGGATAGCGCTTCGATTAGGGGTTTTGAGGCAACATCTTTTCCAACCTTGAGTATCACGTTTTCCAGGTCGTACTTTGAAAACCCCTCGCGAAAGTTCTCCTCGTACGAATCCCCCATGATGTCCATGACGGGATAGACTACCCTTGAATCCTCAATCTCTCCCAGGGCGTACAACGCCGTCCTGCGCACATCGTAGTTTTTGTCTTCAAGGGCTGCGACCAGGGGATCGACAGCCTTGACAGAACCTATCCTGCCCAAAGCCCGCGCGGCCTCGTTCCTCACACTCCATACTGGGTCGTCTTCGACGAGTGTAATCAAGGGGATGATCGCGCGTTCATCAACTGCAACACCCAGGGCCCTCGATGCACCCATACGAAACCTTACGTCATCATCGGACAGCAGTGGAAGAAGAGAGGTTACTGCGGGCTTGCCTATCTCGCCCAGGGCTTCGGCGGCCTCGTCTGCAACGTTGGCGTAGAAATCATCCAGGTGAGAGATCAAAGGTTCGATAGCGCGCTCATCGCCGGTACGACCGAGCGCGTCTGCCGCGGACTCTCGTTTTCGCCAGTTATCTGATTCGAGCGCCTTAAGGAGCGGTTTGACCGCAGGTTCGCCTACAGCACCCAGGGCCTTTGCAGCCTGCCAGCGTATGTATGATCGGTCTCCGAGCCAGTCCATGAGTGGTTTGACCGCGGGTTCACCGATCTCTGCAAGCCTCATGATGGTCTGGTTGACATCGACGGTGTCGGGGGATGCAAGCTTAGGAATAAGTTCAAAGACCTCTTCGGTCTGAGCGTATCCGGGGGTCGGAAGGGAGAGTAACATTGCCAGAATTGTGACTACGATAATTATCTGTTTTTTTGCTTTCCTTAACATAGCTATCCTCCTCGTGAAGGGTTTGACGCTTTCAGATTACTCCTTAACATTTGTTTGTCAATGTGATCGCGCTACATCGACTCTAAGTCTAAAAGTGATCCTCCTCAAACATATCCACTTCATAGAACTCGCCTGTTATTGAAAAGAGGGCTTGTGCCGCCTCTCCCTTGACATTCAACGATTCGTCATCGAGGGCATCGGTAAGGGTTTCAATCGAAGATGAATCCTTGATTGCCCCGAGGGCTCGGACCGCCTCGAGACGAATATCCGCATCCTCGTCGAGCGTCAAAAGACAAAGCATCCTGAGAGCTCGCTTATCTGTAAAATTTCCGAGAGAACGTATCGCTTCTATGCGGATAACCTTGTCATCTTCGGACAGGCAGTAGAGGAGAGGATCAACGACGCGTTGGTCGTTATAGGTTCCGAGGGTTTTTACTACCCGGTAGCGGACGTCGGGCTCGGGGTCGTCAATGAGAGTAATTAGGGGTACTACCAGGCGGGGATCGTCCGTTTCGGAGAGTCTGTAGACCGCTTGCCACCGGATTGCAGGTGAAGGGTCGGCAAGCAATGAGATAAGGATATCTGTACTGTATTTACCTGTGACATCGGACTTCTCTAACTCGCTTGCCATACCATCTGGTTCGGGAATATTGATACGGACATGCGTTTGGTCGTTTTCATCGGTAATCTTACCATACCCCAGGATAAGGAGTGAGATTATTATCGCTCCGAGAAGGATGAGTTTTACCGCCAATGAGGTTTCAGTCTTAGAGGCTTCATGGCATGAAAAAGGGACTTGGGTTATGTGCTTCATCTTAACCTCCTGGATATGACGCGCTAAGAACCTGGAAGGTGAACCTCCGTTGTAATGTTAGTCCATATGATTGCTTCTCTCCTCGGTTTTTTTGATTATTTGACTAATTGTCTTCTCAATTAACCTTGACAAACCCTCGTAATTTTCTATGATAACTAGAAAATTTAAGGAGGCTTAATGGCTGAGTGTGCAAGCCCGGATTTAATCCAATACCTCGATTACGAGGGTAAACCAATAAAAGAGTTTTTCGATCCGTTCACAGAGGCGGACTTAAAGAAGATGTACTATACCATGGCTGTCTCCAGGGCGGCTGACGAAAAGGGGGCGAACCTGGTTCGCCAGGGTAAGAGTTTCTTCTACGCCCAGGCCGCAGGCCACGAGGCTGCCCAGGTTGCGAGTGTGTGGGCTTTGGAAGACCAGGACTGGATATTTCCTTATCACCGCAGCGTGCCTGCTTTGTTCTCAAGGGGATTCACCCTTACCGAGTTTTTTCTTGAGGTAATGGGCAAGGCAGATGCGGTCAACAAAGGTCGTCAGATGCCCAATCACTCCGGGAAACGCTCCCTCAAGCTGGTTACGCCCTCGAGCACCGTGGGAAACCAGATTCCACAGGCTGTGGGGACCGCGTTCGCTTCGAAACTTAAAGGCGAAGATGCGGTATCTGTGGTCTACTTCGGCGAGGGAGCAACCTCACAGGGCGACTTCCACGTAGGCATGAACTTCGCAGGTGTTTATAAAACGCCGACCATCTTCTTCTGCGAAAACAACCAGTACGCGATATCGGTTCCGATGCGCCTGCAGGCCGCGGCTCAGACGATAAGCATGGAGGCGTGCGGTTATGAGTTCCCGGGCTTTCAGGTTGACGGCAACGACTTCATGGCGGTATATCTGACAACGAAGAAGGTTGTTGAACGCGGTCGCAGGGGCGAGGGACCTTCGCTGATAGAGGCGATGACCTACAGGATAGGCGCTCATTCTTCATCAGACGACGTAGCGCGATACCGAACCGACGATGAATTAAAGGGCTGGCTCGAGAAGGGACCCATCAAGAGACTGCTGGGATACATGAAGCACAAGGGATTCTACACTGAGGATTGGCAAAGACAAACAGATAAGAAGGTTGCAAATGATATCCAGAT
>WJJO01000353.1 GCA_014729665.1 Caldifarciminota bacterium | reverse complement strand
GTATCCCCATCGAGCGCACCGCAGGTATTTTCTTAAGGTCGGCGGCACCCTCTATCTTCTCCATCGGGATGACGGAACGCCCGTTCTGGGTCCAGACAAGGAAGTCCCAGCCGTCTTCCGGGATGCCGTATTCGTCTACCTTGTCTTCCAGCTTTACCTCGCCGCGGATGTAGGCTTTTACGTTTTTTGCAGGCGCACCGGTGATAACCAGGTAATCGCGCAGGCGTTCGACCTCATCGGGCGAAAGCGAGGTTTTTGAGAAGTCGAATCCGCCTCCGGCGTCGGTGTAAACATTCTCCAGCCAGGCGGAGGGGTCTAGGGAGCCTTTATAGATTATAGGCTCGGATTCCTCCTTGAGTCCAAAGGTCTTGGCGAATGCGCCGTTTTCAGTGATGGATATCCTTCCATCAGGCCACAGGCAAACCATGTCGTCCTGGATGGGCTGGGTCAATTCACCCTGCTTGGAGAACGTCGTCGTGGTCTTGCCCGTGCCTGAAAGCCCCATGATGGTCATGGTCAGACGTTCGCCTGAGATGGTTACCGCTTTGGCCCCGGCGTGAAGAACCAGCCCGCCGCACTGGTAAACGTAATCGTTGAGCATGCGAAGAGCGCCCTTCTTCGACTCACCAAAGTAGTCCGCACCGATAACGTATGTAATGTAATTGTCCAGATCGACTATTATGGCCTGCTTGCCCGGCATCGTGGGCAGGGGGAACTCGGGAACCATCACGACCCTTATGACGGGTTTGTACTCCTGCTTCAACTGCTCTTTGGTCTCCACCGCCTCGCGGGGGAACGAAAGAACCTGCTGCATGCCTGCAATATTCGCGCACGGCATCGTGTACAGCCACTGGATGGGAAAGTGCCGTTCTCCCAGCCCGTAGTAGCCCTGGATCTCGATGAGCCTTCCGGACATGTGGATGTAGTCCCAAACGTGGGAAAGGATTCGTTCTGCACGCTCGGCTGATATGACCTTGCTGGAGTACTTGTGCTCGTCACGCTCCGGAGCGATTATGTAGGTGTACTGGGCTTTACGCGCCTTGTTGCGCGCTATCTTGTTTATGTTGCCGTACTTTGTGGTATAGCACGCCGGGCTGTGCTCTAAGGCCATGCGGCGCAGCTCTTCCTGGGAAGGGTTGGTTAAGTATATAACGTTGAACGGATGGGGATCCTCGTGTGGAGGAATCCGCTTAACCTTAGCCATCTTTCCTCCTGGCTGGATTTGGTGATTATTTCTTTTGGCGCAATGTTACTCAGGTATGGAGTAATTGCAAGAGTCCATCTTCCTCCTTAGAGGCTGTCGGATGCGAAGCGGCGACTAAAGGAAGCTTAAATTAACCACAGAGGCACCGAGACACAGAGTGCTAACAATGTCAGGGAAGAAGCGGTGGTTAACATCAAAGAAGTCATCAGGTTTACATCGAAACCTTGAAGAAGGTTGGTCTGCTTCTATGCTGACAGACAAGAGTGTGATTCTACAAATCGCAAGTGTCTGTCTCACACAGTCGGCTTATCACATCTTACCTTGTGGAGCAGACACTCCTGTCTGCTCATCGGCTTATATTTACGGACTGGAGAGTCCGTTCTCCATACCCCATACCTGGATTTAACTTAGAGCGCAGTAAGGGCGTATGCAAGTGCGGATCACCCACTCGCCGAAGATACGGATAAGATAGTTGAAATCGATGCTGTGAACTTTGACCTCCTTGACGAGTTCGACACGACGCGTTACCGGTATACGGCGTTATACCCGGGGATACGTCAGGTTACGGCGAGGGCAAGCATAGTAGATGCGGCTACGCAGGCGGGTCATATGTGTCTTAAGCTACACAAGAACGGGGCCTTATACAGCAGAGGGATACATGTGCAGAGGGCGGTCAATCCAGGGGCGCTTATCGATTTAGACGAACAGGACGGGCCGATGCTTGCGGATTTAGTTGACATGGACGCAGAGGACTACCTCGAGTTGTACGCTTACCAGAACTTCAGGAACGGTGCAAATACAGCTACCATAAAACTCGGAAGTACGCTTACCTATTTAGGGATTGTATGCACTCAGGGGTTCGATATATCGAAGGGGTCTGTGTGGGATGAGGATCAGATAAGCTTCAAATGCAACGGGGATACATCAGAAAACGCGATAACAGTGCAGGTGGTGATAACATGAAGTTAACCCCCGGGCCCGTAAAAAAGAACCGATGTTCCCGTAAGGCCGGTTCCTGCTGTATCCAAGAGAAACACATGCCAACGACCAGTAAGGGGGTAGTTGTAAGGCTCGGGGGAATAATAAGTGGAATAATAGCAACCTTCTGCAGGTATCTCAAGCACTT
>WJJO01000352.1 GCA_014729665.1 Caldifarciminota bacterium | reverse complement strand
TAGTGTAACTGAGGAGTGGGATTCTTCGTGTAGCAACGATCGAAATATGGAGTTTACATTGCTGAGTGTAAATTTCTAAAACAAACCAAAAACAATCTATTCTCGTATGAGGAAATAGAGGTAAACCCTTAATATAAGGAGGGGAAGAATGCAGAATAAAATCAGCATCGTAGCAAAAAAAGGAGTATTATTCCTTTTTGCACTATTGTTACCAGGATTCGTCATAGCAACAGAATCAGAGACACTCGAAGTTAATATCCAAGATGAGGGAGGAAACATTTACGAAATGTGTTCTAATATCTGGATGAACAACGATCAAGGTATCTTTAACGTTCGAGACCATTGGATTGCACTTACGGATACTATTCAGTGGCCCGAAAATGACACTGTGGCTCTAACTATTCACGAGGTCAACAAGGAAAACAGCGTCCACCTTGCGTATTCATTCTTCGTTATTGCAGATCCCGGCGTAGGTGATGTTTGGACAGATCATGGAGGGGAAAGTCTCCTTTGGGATTACAACTGTACTGGGTATTCACCGGATTTTAATGAGAATTGCCCAGTTGGATCTTCCAAATATGCGCATGCTCATTTCCGCAACGTAATCGATATGGTGAAATGGTACTACGAGGGAAAGTATTCCGACGGTGTTGAAGCTGAAGAGGCAATCTTCTGTATATTAGACGGCGATATCGCACAAAGCGCAGAAAGAGCTGAATTCCAATACGCCTCACAAATGATGGACGTTTTGCCAATGCCATGGCTGCCCGTTGTCGGCAACCACGATACGTGGCCTTGGGCTTGACAAGCCCAGAAAAACAACCTATAATGAAAACAGGATTAGTAAAAAAAGGAGAGCATAATGTCCAAATTTCTTAAACTGTTCCTTTTAACAACCGCAGTTGCGGCAGGGCTGGGCTGCGTTTCACCGTTTTACGGCACGGCGAGGATAGAGAAAGGCTGGAATATGGATGTGGGAGTGGCGGCTTGCACCTTTGCAAATACCCTTGGAACCTTACACTATCTTGCCGGTATGAGAGGAGATTGTGAAATTCGATATGGCATTAACAATTATTTTCAGGCTAATGGTCGAATTGGTGCAGGTTTTGGTTACAAAGTATTAAGCGATGAGCAGGAACCGACTAAGAATGGTCCATTCTTATTGCTCGATGGTGCTTTAGGTCTTCAAGCGGCTTATTCAATAAATAAAGTCACCCCCGCTCTACGTATTGAGGCAGGTCCGGTAATCTCTATTATTCCAGTTGTTGGTTTTGGGAATCACGAATGGCTGTCAATAGGTAGTAAAATATCGACACCTTATGACACAAAAGAACTCATCCCCGAACTTTTTGTAACTATTCATCTGTTAGAGCGTTGGTCAATATTTGGTGGCGTTAACATGTTGACTATTGCTTCTCCAGAGTGGGAATATCCCGTTGCTTCATTAGGAGTAGGTTATAATATCTTTAGATAGAAGGAGGTGCCCGAATAATACATAGTACACTAAATCCACTATGCTTTTGAATAGAACAAGCAAGGTAAAATAACACAAGCTCCAAGAAAGGAGGAAATGTGAACTTCCGAACAGTAAAAAACATCTTCCTTGTATTGATTAGCTTTTCAGTTTTACTAAAAGCTAATCAAGAACTTCAGGATACAAAGAATACGATAAACGAAGAACCTTCAGGTGTATTCTTAGAATCATCGGAAGGTTCCTGGCAAACGAGTGTTACTGATGCCAGTCAAACTATCATGGACGTAACACCGGCTCATCCTTACGCTGGCTTTGTAGTTCAGGAAATAGGTGACATGGCAAAACCGGTAATATACTCCTTCTATATAATCTCTGACGCACATGTTGGAGGTCTTGATGGTATAGAAGATTATTATTATTACGGATGGTGGAATAGATACAACCCTGACAGACCGGGAAATACGTCTGGACCTGATGGCGCCGCACCCGGTGAGAGGTTAAACTATGCACACCAGATAATCAACCACCACTATCAGAACGGTTCAGGTGAAGGCCAATTTTGCATACAGCTTGGAGATTTAGCACAATCTGCTGAAAGGGAAGAGCTGTATCATGGACGAATTAAGCTTGATAGTCTTGATTGCCCCTGGGCTATTGTTATAGGAAATCACGATAC
>WJJO01000351.1 GCA_014729665.1 Caldifarciminota bacterium | reverse complement strand
CTCGAGCGCTAAGTGGTTGCCGTCCTCGTCGTCGACCCATTTGCGGTGCGGTGTATCTGTGCAGGGGTGGCATATCGAGAACTGGAAGAATCCACCCGGTTTTACGACACGGAAGACTTCCCGGATTGCCTTATCCGGTTCGGCCATATCCATAAGGCTCATGAAAGCGACCGCGAAGTCAAAGGATTTGTCTTCAAAGGGAAGCTCTATCCCTGATGAAACCAGGTAGCGGATGCCCATGGGGTTTTTCCCTTCAGCCTCTTTTGCGTATCGAATAAAGGTCGGAGCTATATCGACTGCTGTCATCTGTGCACCCAGTTCGGCCATCTTACGAGTATTGTAGCCCTCGCCGCAGCCGATATCCACCCCCCTGAGACCATCGACGTCCGGAAGTATGACGAGGAATGCGGGTGTATTGAAAAGGTCCCGGTAGACGTCCAGTCCAATCCGGGACAGCTTTGTCCAGGCCTCGGCATTTTCTTCCCAGTAGCGTCCGGCTTCTATATCATTCAATGTACCTCCTTGATTGACTCTAACCACGACGAAGGGAGTTTAGGTTTTGTTGATGTGAAACCAACACTTGCCAACCCCCGTCTTTTAAGTAGTATAATAAAAAATCAAAGGAGGCATGAACATGCAGTATTTACTCTTTATTATGGCCGGTATGGGCTTCTTCTCCTCATCTTCGGTGAGTTTCTCGGAGCGTTCGGATGCACTCTGGACGAATCCGGCAGGTCTTGGCCTGCACGGAGACGGTATCGAGCTGCAGAGCGGGTTTTCTGTAATCGAAGGAGATGTGGGATTCAATCTCGGCTTTGCCTCAGGATTCACCGGACTGGGCTACCGTACCGGTTCGGAGGATTCTTCAGGTAATATCGGTAACATATGGACATCCGGAATCGGAATTCCTATAGGCAAGCACTTTCGCATCGGCACATCCTACTTCTGGGGGGAAAGCAAGTACTGGAACTTCGGGCTCCAGGCAAATCCCTGGAACTGGCTGGCACTGGGCGCTCAACTTGAAACCGGCGATCCCTTCGGCGTCCGTGCTGGTATAGGCCTGCGGCCCTTCACCGACAGGGTTACTTTATTCGGGGACGTATCTTATTGCGACGGACTCGAAAACGTTTACGCAGGTATGAGTATCGAACCGCTCTCAGGCGTGATCCTCTCAGGTTCGGTAATACAGCCCCTTACCGATGGAGACCTAGCCTGGCAGGGAGGTCTTGAACTTGCATTCGAGGCCTTCAAACTCGGTGCAGGTTACTCCTCCGAGGGTGAAGTAGGCATCTCACTCGGGGTTTCCTTCCCGCGCTACCCGGGCATAACATTCAAGAAGCCGGGTCCCAAGGTCGTTGAGTGGGTGCCGAGAGGCCGCAGTGAAGAACCTGCACCTTCAGGTTTCAAGATAGGCGCTATCTCTTTCGGCTCGACCAAATCCAAGACATTCTACGATCTTCTCACAGAGATTCGCGACATGGGTGACAGGAAGGATATCAAGGGTGTACTCCTCGACTTTCGCGGGGCAGGTTACTCTTGGTATCAGGTGGAAGAAATCAGAAAGGAACTGGTAGAATTGAAGGAAAAGGGCAAGAAGATAGTTGCATTCTCCGAAGGTTTTGCCATCGGGAGCTACTACCTCGCATCGGTCGCGGACAGGATATACATGGTTCCTACTGGTAACCTGTCTCTGCACGGTGGATACGCACGAACCCTGCATATCAAGGGTGCTTTGGACAAACTGGGTATCGAATCCGATTACTACAGGGTTGGAGAGTATAAATCAGCTTACGAGCTTGTGAATCTAGCCGAACCTTCAGAAGAGGATATCCAGCAGCTTGAAGCATACCTGAATTCACTCTACTCACACATCCTCACCGCTATAGAACGAGACAGAGGGATACCGCGTGCCGAGTTCGAGAAGATAATGAACGAGCGAATCCTTTTTAACGGAGATACCGCATTAGCCCTCGGCCTCGTTGACAGCCTATGTCTTGCCCTCGATCTCGACAGTATCGTCGATATTGAGTTTTCACAGAAGGTTGAACGTGCAGAATTTGCCAAGATACATGCTGACGAACCCGAGGTCCCGAGGTCTTGGCTGGAAGACGAAGAGATGAAAGGACTGCTCGACCGCGGCAAGATAGCAATCGTCGTTGCAGAGGGCTCGATAGTCACCGGTGAAAGTGGTTCGAACCCCTTGCCAATCCCGCTCATCGGCGGCAAGTACATGGGTTCCACCACCGTCTCCGAGCTTCTCGATGAGATTAGAGAAGATAAGCAGATAAAGGCGGTTGTATTCCGAATCAACTCCGGCGGCGGTTCGGCCCTTGCATCCGAGATTATAAACAGAGCCCTGACCGATCTGGCCGCAGAGAAACCTCTGGTGGTTTCGATGGCCGGTGTTGCCGGTTCGGGCGGGTACTATATCGCCGCACCCGGGGATAAGATTTTCGCAGACGCAACAACTATTACCGGCTCCATAGGGATACTCGGCGGAAAGTTCGTAACCAAGGGCTTGAACGACAAGCTTGGAATAACACACGGAACGATAAAGATATATCCTCACGCCGACATGTTCAGTCCTGACAGACCCTTCGATGAGACGGAATCCGAACTGATGCAGCGGTTCATAGACCAGGGTTATGCCGAGTTCGTCACGCGTGTTGCCGAAGGCCGGGATATGACCTTTGACGAGGTCGACGAGGTCGCCCGGGGACGTATCTGGACCGGTACCGATGCGGTCCAGGCGGGTCTGGTCGACGAGGTCGGCGGTCTTATGGAAGCTGTCGGTGAGGCTAGAAGGCTTGCAGAACTCGATGAGGACTGCAAGGTTGTAATCTACCCAAAAGCCAGGGCCGCATACGAATTAGACGATGGTATTGGTGTAAATCTGCTTTCGCTTGATCAGCTTCCCTCGTGGATAAACGAAAACACACTCTACATCATACCCTACGAGATCGAGCTTCCCATGGATTAAAGAAAGACTGTAGATATCAAGAAAGGGCCGCTAAAGCGGCCTTTTTCTGGTTACGCGCCTCAGAAAGGACACAAAGGTTTAATCTCAGTCTACTACGATTACTCTCGCAGTTTCCCTTAAGGTTGGAGTCGATACCTTCAGATAATACACCCCAGACTCCAGGTCTGATGTGTTTATATCGATGAAGTCAAACCTCTGTATTACTGCCCTGGAGTAAGTGCCTGCTTTCCTGCCGGTCGCGTCAAACAGCACAATATAAACGGATTCCGGAGTATCCAGAGAAAGACTAACACGGCATTTATCCGTTACGATTTCGGGTACGTGGAGTTTTAAGCCCGATGTTGGTTCTTGAGATTCTGCAACGGCAGGTTCATCCTCTGGCATCGGATGGGCAATGAAGAACTCCCACATCAGGTCGTTGGCAGATATCTCGTGCGGACCTGACTCGGTCGGCCAGTTGTAATGCCCGCCTTCGTTCGTGGACCACAGGACGTTCTCGACATCCCCGTCAGGATTAGACCATGTCTGCCTAAGCGCGGCCGCTGTATGCCAGAAGCTGTCCGGTCCTTCGGTACAACCGTTCTGAGTAGACCAACTTTGGAGCATTTCCTCAACCGGTGCGGTTCCTTGGCTTCCGTCATAGGGAACCGCAGCATCATCACGTGCGTGGAAGTGTATCGTCGATATAGGTCTGTCCAGACTGAACTCCCACCAGTAGGTAATCATAAGTCCTCCGGCGACCATGGATACAGCGGCTATCCTTTTAGATAAGTCTGCGGCAAGCACGTGAGCCATGAATGCTCCGTTCGAATAACCTGCGGCGAAAATCCTTAACGTATCTATCCCGTATTCATCCAAGAGCGAATCTATAAGCGCTGAGGTGAATCCCACGTCACCGTACATGTCCCAGCTCGGCGGAGATCCTAAGGCATCGGGGTATACGGCAATAAAACCCTCCTGGTCCGCTTTCGCGTTCAGATTCGTTGTCATGGCCATAGCCTCACCAGTTCCTCCGTAAAAGTGAAGAGCTATCAGGAGGGGCAGTGGATCCTCCTCGTTGTACTGGGGTGGGATATGGAGATAGTAGGTGCGTTCATTACCGTCATAGGTTATCGAACCGTCGATATCGGCGGCATGTCCGATTGCTGCGAAGGCAATCATGAGAACAGCCGCAATGATACGGTAACATAACATAAATCCTCCTTTCCGCATCTGAATATTACCATTTTTTTCAATGTTGTCGCCTGGACTTAAAAGGGTTCCCTCTATTCCCGAGCGACCCATTGACCACTAAAAAAATCTACCTGAATATTCAAGCTTGTCAAGTGAACTTAAGTATCCTTGCAGTTTCTGTTCTTTATTATGATCCGTTTTTGCAGGACCGGTTATCGGAGGAATGTGAAGCCGGTACGGTTTCAGGATTTTTCTAATTTGTACTATGCAACCAACTGCGTCTCATGTTGGCCTTCGTCTAGTTTAGGTTGTCTTAGTATAGACAACTTCTGGTAAGGTGTCAAGTGTTTGATTCCTCCATGCCGACGAAGATGATTATAGCCATACAACATCCTTT
>WJJO01000350.1 GCA_014729665.1 Caldifarciminota bacterium | reverse complement strand
GTTCAGTATTTTACGAGTTGAGGGACGTTGCAGATCCCCGGGCTGTCGACAGCCTTCTTCGGATCCTTGATGACGACACCGAGCCATGGGGGGACAGGTACTCGGCTGCGTTAGTATTCTCTGAACTCTACGAACCCAGGGCGTTGTCCCCGCTGATTGCAATCGTCGATGACACCAGTCAGCATCACTATCTAAGGGAAAAAGCCGTCAAGGCTTTGAGGCGGATGGGTGATATCGCCGCTGTACCTGTTTTAATAAAAGCGCTGGGGGATGATTCATATGCCGTTTCTCGTGAAGCATTTTGGGCGTTGAATAATTTGTCCTATTATGCGATGGATGAGCTGATTGATGCGCTCGAATATACAGATCACGGCCAGCGCGAAAAAGCCGCGGACATCCTGGGTAATATCCGTCACCCCCGGGCGATAAAGCCCTTGATAGACGTCATGGGGGACGAAAGGCTTTACGTTCGCAGGCAAATTGCATTCTCGCTTTATCAGATAACGTTGCAGGATCTCGGAAACGAGCAGGAACCATGGCTTCGCTGGTACGAGGAAAGGTTCGGAAATGAAGGGTACTGAAAGGCTTTTCACTGCAGTAATCCTCATCCTGGGTTTTGTCGCCGGGCTTTCCGGCTCCAGGCTTGAAGGTTCATATCCACAAACATATTACATCAACGACGGACGATTCTTCTACGAGTTGATACCGTATTCTTCCCGGAACGAATACTACAAGGTAGATTCCTGCTGGTACTCGCTGTACGAGCTGGGTGATGACGGCGAATATCACCGTATCTGGGGAAAGATGCTCAAAAGAGAGCCTGTAAAGGCCGCAGTCACCGATGACGGGTGCTATGTTCTGGCTTTTTTTCGCTACTCCCTGGTAATATTCGATTCGAACGGCGACGAAATCGGCATATATCATGACATCATCCCGGATGAGGTGTGGCAGGATGTAGATGATTGGGATTCCTGGGGTTGCATAGATTGTCCGATCACTACTCTCGTCAACTTCTTTGACGGATTCGACGAAGAGAATAAATTCGCGATATTCAGCCACGGTGATTATATTGTCGTTCATGTAGAGTTTTCAACAGGCAGGATACTGCGCCTAGAAAAAGGATTTGAGTAAAAACAATCCTGTTTCTTATCATTTCCTTAAACTCGGTGATGTTCTTATACAATAGACAGATATAGCGGGAAGCGCTTGACAAATCCACCGAAATGTATATATTTATACATAAACTAACCTTGAAAGGAGGTTTCAATGTCCGAAATAAAAAACAAGATGGATAGCTGGAAGCCTCCCCTCGCGTCCGCTTAAAGACTTTTTCGAACGCCGGGGAGGGTGTAATCCCCTGAATTAAAAGGATTTAGCTTATCCTGTCTTAACGGGATTTCTCCAGACTGTCCACATTCACAATAAGGAGAACGAGATGTAATTATTCATATGTGTCATTGGACACAGAAAGGACAGTTTTGGACACACAAGCGACAACACGATCCGGTCTTAAGATCGGGACTGTGTTTAAGAAGACAATAGGCCGGTACTGGGTAAGGGCGGATGGCGAGACGGTTGTCTGCACCATCTCCTCTAAGCTTCGCAAGAAGCTCGTATACCCCGAGGCCGATCCTTCCTCTCGCAGACCTTCGGTCGACAAGGTAGTCGACATTACCATGGTCGACCCGGTGGCCGTAGGCGACGAGGTACGGTTCCGTGATGCAGGAGAAGATACAGGCATGATAATCGAGGTTGCAGAGCGCCGGAATAAGCTTTCCCGAAGGGCTGTTACCCATGGCCGCGAGAAGTGGGAGCGAGACAATAAAGAACTCGAACAGGTAATCGTAACCAACGTAGATCAGGTAGTTGCTGTTATCGCAGCCAAACGACCGAAGCCATCATGGCGGCTTTTGGATAGATACCTTGCAGATACCGAACTGCTGGAGCTTCCTGCGGTCATCTGCATCAATAAGATGGACCTGGTGGGCCCCGATGAGATAAAGCCGCAGGTCGAGGTCTATTCAGACGTAGGCTACGAGCTTATCTTCACCTCTGCAGTCGAAGGACAGGGGATTGATGATATGAGGATTATCCTGAAGAATAAAACCTCTGTACTCATGGGGAAGTCCGGGGTTGGCAAGACCTCTATCCTGAACGCAATGGAACCTGGCTTGGGCCTTGCGGTACAGGAAGTCTCGGACAGGGTCAATAAGGGCAGACATACTACTACCCATCTGGAGATGTTCCCGCTTCAATCCGGAGGCTTCGTCATCGACACCCCGGGCATGCGGGAGTTCTCGCCCTGGCAGACGTCGAACGTCTCCACCGCCTGGCTGTTCCGCGAGATGCGTCCCTATATCGGTCAGTGCAGGTTCGGTACGGACTGCACCCACTCACACGAACCGGGGTGCCGAATTAAGGCGGCGGTGGCCGCCGGCGATATCTCTGAACGTCGATACAGCAGTTATCTAAGGTTACTGAGGAGCTCGTGATGATTGAACTCGAACCGAAGGATTTTAAGAAACTTCTTCCACTCGTCTCTGAGCTGTACTACGATCTGCCCGCTCTCTCGGTTATCTCCGGGATCACCCCGGGCAGGATATGGGTCGACGACACTAATAATATCCGGTCCGCCCTTCTGTGGGAACACTCCCAGAACTCCGAGTTCCACTTCATGGGACGGGCCGATAACTCGGATTTCAACCGAAGCCTCGAGAAATTGTTCAAGGAACAGATATATCCGCAGGCACTTAAAAAGTTCAAGGCATTCATCGTTCAATATGCCAATGACGATTGGAAGGCATTGATTCCCAAAATGGTTAACCACCCCATGGAAGATTCCCGTATGCTTTATATCTTCAGACCGGGTGATCCGATTCCTGACCAGGATATACCGTCAGGTTTTCAGGTTCTGCAGGTAGACGAAAAGCTGCTGTCTGAGACTCGCTTGAAAAACCTCAAGGGCATCACCGACCAGATAGACCAGGTTTGGCGATCGCATGAGGAGTTCCTGGGCTACGGCTTCGGTTTCTGCGCGGTCAAAGGTACCGAGATCGCCTCGTGGTGTCTTGCCGAGTATGCAAGCCCGGGGCGCTCAGGCCTGGGGGTTGAGACGGTTTCCAAATTCCGCAGGAAAGGCCTGGCAACAGCGGTCTCAGCCGCATGCCTGGATTACTGCGCCGCTAACAATCTAACTGCTTACTGGATATGCTGGAAGGACAACAAGCCCTCGATTGCTACCGCGAACAGGCTTGAGCTCCAGCTCGACGCAGAATACCCCATCTACTACGGCTGGTTCGATGAGTTAGACAATGCTTTGAGCAACGCCTCCCTGCGGTACAGGAAAGAAGACTTTCAGCCGGCATTAGACTGGTTCGAAAAGGCTTTTGCCATGGCTGATCGAAGGAAGGAATCCTACCTGTATCACGAACTCAAGCTGGCCAAGCGCTACTACTACGCAGCTGCGGTCTCCGCTGCCGTGCTCGAGGATAAGGACTCGACGACCCGTTATCTTCAAAAGGCCTTCGAGCATGGGTTTGACGATTTTGCAAAGGCGAAAAAGGAAGAGCGTTTCAAGATCATTCACCGTACCGACGTGTGGAAGCGGATACTGCGGAGCTCGGGATGAACCAGGCGATTGTTAACAAGGAATTCGTCTCTATGCTGCACCAGGCACACGCGGACAGCATCGAATCTGCGTACATGGCAAGGATGTCTGTGGACGGCAATCCGGATGACGTCAAGATACTGGATATCGACGGAGCCCGGGTATTTCTCTCCCGTGAGCCGTGGAGCTGGTCCAACCGTGCAATCCTTTCGGGAAACGAAACCTCACAGACAATCGATAAGGTAGTTGCCGAGTTTGAAAAACACGGCACACAATGTCATATCG
>WJJO01000349.1 GCA_014729665.1 Caldifarciminota bacterium | reverse complement strand
TCATAAGAGCGGTCCCGGTACCGCAACCGATATCCAGAACCTTTTCACCGGATTGGATTTCGAGTTTTTCTACACCCTTGCGAATCAATTTCTTTTCGCTTGTACCGGCAAGAATGTCGTAGAACCGGCTCATCCGGTTGTAGCTCAATCTTGTTTGCTTGAAAGGATATTTAATCGAAGTCGATTCTACCACTTATTATTATGCACCCTTTCTGGATTGAATCTGTCTTCAGGCTTCTTTTCCTCTGCCGGATAGCCGATCGAGACAAGGCAGAACGGTACAACTTGCTCTGGAATACCCAACAGATCCCTCATGCCTGCAATCCTTTCGGGAACAGGATATATTGCCAGCCACACGGCACCAAGGCCTTTAGCGTGAGCGGCGAGAAGCAGGTTCTCGGTCGCTGCAGAACAGTCCAGGGGCCAGCGGCCTTCGAACTTCTCCACCGTTGGATCGCCGCAGGCAAGAATGGCCAAAGGCGCTTCGGTAAGCATCCCTGCATGAGGGTGGAACTCCGTGACCTTATCCATGATATCGTGATCGGCAACCACCACAAAGTGCCACGGCTGCTGGTTGCCTGCAGAGGGCGCGGCCATTGCGGCACGCAGAAGAGTCTGGATTAACTCATCTGAGACAGGTTGCCCGGTGTATTTTCTGATGCTCCTGCGGGTGAATATAGCATTCATTGTATCCATTATACCTCCTTGTTTTTATACAATAGGGGAGAAGGTGAAGGTGTCAACCGGATACGTATAATATATCAAATACGGGTCGCCCTTATCAGGATACTGTCCACCTCTTCGGAGCCTCCGGGGTAGGAGATCACTCGATGTATCGTCTCGGCCTTCTCGATCTTAATACCTGCAATCTTGCCTATGATACCGGCAATTTCGTCCGTAGGCGCGAACTGGTCCTTGTACGAGGCGTCCATGCCCTCGTACGGCTCAACACCGATGAAGATTAATGTCCCGCCCGGAGCAAGGGCCTTTGCAGTGTTTGCCAACATCAAAGGTCTCTCATCTGGTCCGAGATGAAGATGGGCAACCAGAACCAGATCGTAACTCTCTTTAAACTGATAATCCAGGATGTCACCTACGATGGTTTTTAACTCGACGTTCTTCGATGCGGCCATCTTCTCAACAGTCTTGATGCCTTCGGCTGCGTAGTCGAATGCCGTGACCTGCCAGCCTTTCCGGGCCAGGTAGACGGCGTTAGCACCCTCACCAGAGCCGATGTCTATTACCGTGCCCGGCTTGATACCTTCAACCTCTTTTACCAGAACCTCGTCCGGTTCTGTCCACGGGTCCTTGTTTCTCTTAAACTCTTCGTTCCAGAACTGTTTCATGGTAGTGTCGTGCATTAATCCTCCATTTAGATTATCATAGGGGCAGGGAAGAGGAAGTCAAATCTTTTCCATAGCACGGAGCATTTCTTCCGTCAGCTGAGAGCTTCCAAAGTGTCTTACTTTTGAGGGTTTTTTTCATGCTTCTGTCCCCTTTTTGACCTGCTTTTGTCCCTTTTTTGTTACCCAAAAAAAAGCGCCCTTTCGGGCGCTTAAGGATTCGTCATATGGTGAAATGGAGGCGGCGGGAATCGAACCCGCGTCCGAAGTGGTCAACGGTCGAGTACTACATGGTTAGTCACAGATTAAAGTCTCGCTCCTTCGCTGCCCTGTGACCGGCCACTTGGGAGCCAGCCATCTAAAAAATCCGCTTCCAGCCGATGGTGTTCTGAAAGCTTCACCCGCCCTGATTATCCACCGGACATTATGCCGAACAGGTAAAACATAAAGCCGACGTCGCCGCTAATTAAGCAGCGAAAGCGTAGCTGTTATTGGCAGCTGTTATTCCCCTCGAAGGTTTTACGAGATTACGAGGGCTCCTCGCCATGCACTCTTCCGCATCTTAACACTTCGTCGAAGCCGTTCGCCCCCAATATAAATCCTACAAAAACGTTTCACGTTTTTGCAGGGAACCCGAGTAATCAGCCAGGCAATTACTTCGTAATTGTCTGAGGACCCCGAATTATACCCCAAACGGAGAACCAAAGATACAGGTAATGCAAAACACCCGGTTTTCCAAAGATCTGCCTTAATTTCTGAGGCTGATACTATTATAGGGGGGAAGGCCTGGTAGTCAAGGTACTATTAAAAAAACGAATTGTAGGGGCGATACACGTATCGCCCTAAAGAGTCAATCGGAAACCACCACGTTCGCGGATGATCCAGATGTCTCCAGAATCCGACATGCCTTTGGAGAACATAAGACTCTCAGAATCAAAAGCTTGCACGTTTTTGTTGAGAAAGTAGTTTAGGTGAGCGGTGGAATCAAAATGAAACTTATCCGAAGTGAGTCTTATCCTTTTGGCGTCTGTCCATATCGTATAGAACGGTTCTCTCGCGATGTCGTAGGTTAACGTGCATGACGGTAATGCGATCATACCTGCAGGGGAGAGTGTAGAATCTTTAGCAACATGCCTTACGTTGAAGTCCTCCGTGATTCGGTCAAGACCGCTGATATCACCCGCTTTTTCAGACAAGCAAAGCAGATAATTTATACTGCGTATGTTTAAGGAATGCAAGTAGTTAGGAACTGTATATTCAGCCTTCGATCCCGGGTTAATCAAGATATTGTAACCGTCGGACTCGAGTAAGGTTACGTTGCCGTGACTGGTATCAAGGAAGGTAATTACAGGTTTCTTTGAGGATAATGCCCAGGGCCAAACGCCGAGATTAGCCCCGATGAGTAATACTCCAAGAGCTGCCTTGAAGCGATATCTCTTTCTTCTTTCGGAATGAATCAATAATGCACTTAGGAATAATCCTGCAACCAACAAAATAGGCCAAGGTCCTGTTTTCCAGAGGGTTCCGGGCAGGAGTTGAAGCAGTTTCTCAAGCAGCCAAAGCAAGGCTGATACCGAATACCCCAGTATTTGAGCTGCTGGAAGCCATGCAGTGCTTATAATCAGTATCACGAGCCCTAAAGGCAGGGCCAAAGAAACAAGCGGTATGACCGGAATATTGGCGAGAACAGGCCCCAGGGTGGCCTCATTGAAGTGAAAAGCCAGAAAAGGCATTGTGAACAGAGTAGCCGCAATCGAGAGCGTCAGGGGCAAAATCAGCCATTTCAATACAGGTTTGGGTATGTTGAGTCTTCTCTTTCTGGTTGTAGATTTCTTCGATTGTGGAGGATTTAATACCTCGTGTACGAAACCTGCCGCAAGTATTATGCCGAATGCTGCTGAAAAACTCAATTGAAATCCGGCGGTTAGTATCTGGGAGGGCTGGGCAAGCATCAGAACCAGGGCCGCAATAGCTAAGCTGTTTAATGGCAAAACCTTGCGTTCAAAAACAAACCCTCCGGCTATAAACAGGCTCATCACCGATGCGCGGATAATCGATGGCCGCGGACCTACTAATGCGGTATAAAACACGAGTGATAATGCCAGCAGCGGAAGAATCAGGAATCTTGGGACGTGAGCGAACCGCAGGAGCAGGAACAGGAATGCGACAAGGACACCTACGTGAAGGCCTGAGACGGCCAGGATGTGTAAGGTGCCGGTCCGCTTGAGGTTAACGAACATTTCATCGGATAAGTCAGCCCGTTCTCCCAGGAGGATGGCTGTAAAAAGCGTAGCCTGTCTGCCGAAGAGGTCCTTGCATCTTGTAATAACCGACGCCCTTACGTCGTTCAGCCATTTGCGTATACCCCCTGGTATATCCTGTTTGATAACCTTATCAGGTTTCACCTTTCCTATGAATCCTTCCCGTTCCAGGCGTTTGTTCCTGTCCGGTACACCGGGATTTCGCGGGTAGTTCAGTTTCTGTAACTTCCCTTTTATCAGGAGTAATGTTCCCAAATCCTCATCTTCCTCTAGATAACACATCACCTTTCTTCCTTTAATTTCCTCAGGCGAGGTTATCCTCAGTTCGGTGTAACTCCCAGAGGAGCCGGTAACATTGGCCTCAATTTCGATGATTTTACCGTAGTTGTCTTCGGGTAAAGGAACAGGCAGGGATAGTTGTCCGTACGATACTGCAAAAGAGAAAAGGGCTATATACAAGAATCTCGGCGATACGAATACTGTAGGCAGCATGCTCAATCCTGCGGCAACCAAGGCGCCCCACCAGAGCCATGAGAAATCGAGAAGGAGTCCGAGCACCCATCCTGTGCCGATGACCACAGCGCAGCGCAGGGCAAGGAAGCGTTTGCCGGTCAGCAGTTCCACGTACTAGGATATTTACAAGTTGTTATTAGTCAAGTGATCAAGAGTTCGGGTAAGATGTTGTTTGTATGGGGCGCTCCAGATGGTGACACTTTCGTTGAGTTCCAATCGATTCCAAACGATTATACCGATACCTAACAGGCGCATTGGATTGCACCTGATACTCCGGGTCAATACGAGGTCATATGCGAGGCCGGTGGCAACTCGGTTGACATGGAGACCAGGTCGGTTCGGATTGAAGTGATTGAGTAAAAATCAAGTTTGACAGATTGTCGTATCAACGTATACTTGATTTGTCATTTCAAACGACCAAACCAAAGGAGAGGCATGAAAAAAGGTTTAATCCTGCTAACAGCTACACTAATAATCGGCGGAGTATGGCTTACCGGATGTACATCCAACGAACCGCCCGTAATCGACAGTCTGACGGCGGATACACTCGTTACCCAGGGGAAGATGGTAGCCATCACGTGTACGGCAACAGATGCAGACGAGGACGATCTGATCTACATCTGGGAAGCCACAGGCGGTGATTTTGAAGATCCCACGGATGAGTCCGAGATAGTCTGGGAGGCGCCTTACGAAGCCGGCTCTTTTACAATCACTTGTAATGTGACTGATGATGAAGAAGAGGATCAGGTTTCTTCCTCCATCACAATAACGGTTGCGGCCGACTACTTCCCAAGGGATATAGGTTATAAATGGTTTTACCTCGATGATTTCATTAACGGTCTAGGAAACGACGATACCCTTCACTTCGATGCCGAGATCGTCGGAGTCGAAACCGTTGACGAAGAC
>WJJO01000029.1 GCA_014729665.1 Caldifarciminota bacterium | reverse complement strand
GGTCGTGCTTGTGAGAGTTTCACGGAACCTCCATTTGTATCTTAGACGAAGGGGACGGTTGTTAGTTGCGGGTTAGGTAATCGGCCATGTAGGGATAGATTCGTCTATTTCGGACATCAAACGGATTGTCTCGCGTATGGAGAATGTTATTCTCTGATATTGGGTGATATCGTCGTAGTTCAGTTTGCGTCCCTTGCGGTCTTTTAACCACTTTTCGCAAACCTGGTAGCCGCCTACGTGAAAGTCCCATACATCCGGTTCAACCTTTTCAAAGAACTGGTATTTGTTTATGTAAACCCTCTTTTGCCTGTCATCATACCAGACTTTAACAACCTCGTTTTGGAGTTCGGAGTGTGGTTCGAGTCGGACGTTTACGCGTACCGGAATAAGTTTCTCGGATTCCATGAGGTGGAATTCTACAAGTTCCTTTCCTTTCTTTGCTAGAGAGCGGAAAAGTTTAAGGTCGGAGGTTAACGGAGTGCGGGGGAAGTCTATTTTAAGAAAGGCCTTGTAGCGGGTGCGGTACGTTGGGGAGTGAAGAACGGCGTATATGTAATTGAATACGTCCTCCGGGGTCAATTCCTGGGGCAGTCGGGGGTTAAAAAAGTCGCCGTTGCCCTTTTGGATAGGCTGAGGAGAGTGATTAAACTCCATGCCGAGCTTTTTACATAGCTCTTCGATGAACCCCTGGGACAGGTTTGCTGTTCGGTTGTTCTGTTCACCTGATTCTGGGTAAAGATAGAGGGGGAAAAGGCTATTTGTATCATAAGCAGCACAAGATTTATGATCACAAATGTACTTCGTAACTAATGCACCCCATTGATCTCGGGTCTGGCGCGACGATATTAATCCTCTATTGTTTCCACATTTCATATGATACATAACCTCTTGACGAGGTAATTCTACTACATCTTCATGGTGAAAATACTCTCGATAATCAAAAGGGCGATAGAGACATCGTGTGAAATTTTCTTTCCAGTTAGTATCCTTACTCAAAGATTCACGCCGTTCGTGCAGCTTCCAGTCCCTGGTATCCTTCAATCTATATCTTTGAGCTATTTCTTCATCGCTGATGCTTAAGTTCCTGAAGTCCTCTATCCTCTTTATGAGGGCGGAAAGATCGAAGTCAAGCACGAAACGGTCCCGGTGGGTTTTAACGCCGGTGGAGTTGATGGGCATTATGTCAGTAATCTTCCACCCCTTCTCGTACTCCGGTTTCAAGACCGTATCCTGTGGAGTAAAAAGGTAGTAAGGCGAGACAGGCTTAACCCTTTGCCATTCTATAGATTTAAGTTTGGTCGATGCAAGGTATTTATACTTGCGTTTACGCAAGCCCCAAAGGTCGGCATGATAAACCTTTGCAGGCCCTTTCTTGTCTTCCTTTCGGATGAATAAACCAATTGCCACACCCTGCTGTATGTCAAAAACGTTTTCATCCTTTGAGCCGTCCGGACAGACCTCCTTCTTCTTGGAATTGCCGTGCAGGTCAAAAACGTAAATCTCACTGTAGGTCTGCATCAACTGCTGACGCATCCCTCTGAATGTCGGATTGTCCAGATACCCGTGGTTAGTAATCATCCCGACTATACCCTGACCGGTTTTCTCTATCCTCCACTGAGCAAAGCGTAGAAACTTAACGTAGTCATCGAGAAGATATTTGGGATTACGCTCATCCAGGGGCTTGCCGTCAACCTCAAAATAATTACCGGTTTTACCCTCGTCTGATTCAGCAAGGCTATCTTCACCTTTTAATAAACCGGTAATCCATTTACCTGTATTTGCAGAATGACCCTTGTAGGGCGGATTCCCCAGCACCACCATTATCGGCTTATCTTGCTTTATTGTTCGGGCTTCCTTACCCTCCTTTGCTATAGGTAAAGCAAAAGGTATCTTATATGGTTCTTTAATTTCCGGAATCTCTGGTTCTATTGCGTTTGTCAGGTAAACTCCAAGGCGCTCTTTTTTTTCAAACTTAAAACCTGTTTTGCTTTCAAGGAATAAACCCAGTTTAAGATGAGCCATTGTATAGGGTGCAACAAGAAGCTCGAACCCGAAAAGTCTTGGCAAAAGCTTACGCCGTACATAGTCGTTCCAACCGGCCTCATTTCCGGTTTTACGTACCCGTTCGTATATAGTCTCCACGATCTCGAGTAAAAAAGAAGCGGTTCCACATGCCGGATCCAGGATTTGAACCTTAGGGACCGTTTTTTGCAACTTGTTTCCGTTTTCATCTTTAGCGTCAAACTCAATGACTGTATCGTCCGCCAACCCTTCTTTTACGTTAAGTTTATTCTTCAACAAGTAGTCCATCGCCTGAACTATGAAGAAAACGACCGGCTCAGGGGTATAGTAAACGCCTCTTGCCCTTTTGGTTTCCGGATCGTAAGCGCCGAGAAAGGTTTCGTAGAAGTGTAACACAGGGTCTTGTTTCCCCGTACGTTTTCCGAAGCTGCTGAGGATGTTAGAAATATCACAGTGTGCAAGGAGGGTTGCAAGTTCGTCTACCCACTCCGTAATTCGTTCTTCTTCATTGCTTGGCCCCATTATTTCACCAAACAACCAGCGCAGGAAAGGATTGGTCCGGGGAAGATGGCGTGCGGCGCTGTACTTATCAAACTCCTCATGTGGTATGTCAAGCAACGGATCGGTACGGGCGGCAAAAAGGCCGTAGGCTATCGTTTGTGCATACATGTCAGCAAAATCGTGTGGATTAAGTCCTGGAAGAAGCACCTCTTTGAATGCGGCAAGCTGACCGTGTAATGGCCCCTTTTCCTTTTCCTGCCCGAATATCTTTCGTATGGTGTCCCTTATCATTCGTGCAGGTCGGGCCATCTCTTCCGCAAGCTTACGCGGGTCGCCTATCTCGACCGGTTCAACCTTCAGGAAGTTCTCAAATAGCTGCTGTAACCGTGGAAGGGTTTCTTTGTCAAGTTTGGGTTTTCCCTTAGAGTCAAACTTAGCGATGTGTGCTCTGTCTACCTCTTTTTTGTTACGGAACCAAATAAAGTTGATGTAATCGGTAAGAATGATGTTAGGTAAATTCTCACGGTAACGCTTGAGTTGGTCGGTCTTGAGAGCGGCTCCAAGATCGACACCAACATCCTTACATTCGATGTGCCCGATAAGCAATTTTTTTCGACGAATGTTGAAATCCGGAGCGCCAACTGCTATGTGGCTGGGTTCATTGGTTGCAACTATATCCTTATCCAGCGATTCGATAAGGATTCCTAATGCAGACCGATGCGTATGCTCCGACGAATCGCCTAGGTCAAGGTGTTTGCGGATTTCTTTAAGGTAGGCACGAAAATTTTCCTCGGGCATGATAAAAGGATACGGTGAAAGACAGGTTTGTCAAACAATCCTAATCGTTTCCTAAAGGTATATTGACAATCGACCTAATAGGATTAGCATAGGCAACCAAAGGAGGTCGCATATGAAGATTTTTAAGAAATCGATAGTGCTGAGCCTGGTGTTCGTTATGACGGCGGCGTGCAGCGCTGAGACCCTCATAATAACTAAGGACGGAGAGTTTCAGAACGAGTTGGATGTATCGGGCTGGAAGAAGGGCGAGTACTTCGTCTACCTTTACGACGCATCCGGTATGGGCTTCTACTACCCCTGGCAGGGCGAGGACGAAATAGACTATAAAACCGACGAGAGGACCCTGTGGGTCAACGGGAGGCAGGTCGGCGTGGATTTGAGTCTGCCTGACCCTATCGAGGTAGAGGATAAGGAGGATATCGTAACCGCCATCCTTCCCGGCTACGAAACCGAGAGGGTATGCGCCTACCCCAACCTTGGCGCGGTGAACTTCATCGGCCAGATAGAGGAGCCGGATGAGAACTTTTCCTGCTTCCCCGAACTCGAGAACCTGAGGGGTTTCTTCTTTGCCGCAGGCGGACTTTATGAAGCCCAGATGGCCGAACTTGGTAAGTGCAAGGGATTGGTGGTACTTGATATGGGTGCAACCATCATGCCCGAGGGAGCAATGGACGCCATTGCCGGGCTTCCGAATCTCAGGGAGTTGAACGTGGGTTCTGTTTCGGATAAGGAGATGTTTACCCTCAAAGGGCACAAGAACCTGCAGTCTATAACCAGACACTGGACAGTGGTCGATACCGGCTGGGTGGACTTCCTTGAAAGCCTTCCCGAGATCAGGGAACTTGCGATAATCCAGGCCGAGATAACAGATGAGGTCTTTGCCTACCTGGCCTCTTCCAACAGGCTCGAAGCCCTGTACCTTCCCTATGCCGGCGTATACGGGGACGACTTCGAGACGATAAGCCGGATGACGAACCTTCAAGAGCTCGATCTGACCGGCACGGAGATCACCGACGATGATGTTAAGGCCCTAGCCAATTTGACCGGACTCAAGTCTCTTAGTATCGGCGGGGGCGGAGCAGGCTACGTGACTGCAGAGGGTCTGGCGCATCTTAGAGGTCTTGGTAAACTTGAGTACCTCGACATCTCTTCGACGCCTTTGACAGACGACGGATTGAAACATGTATCAGGGCTTTCCGGTCTGAAGAGCCTCAACCTGGTCTCGACCGAGGTTACAGACAAGGGATTAAAACAGCTCAAGAAGCTCGAGAACCTCAAATACCTGGACTTATCTGGGACTATAGTGACCGATAAGGGGGTGGCTTCACTCAGAAAGGCTCTTCCCGACTGCAACGTAGTTCGTATGTACTAATAACACCCCAGAAAGTTGCTGCGCAACTTCCCGGGGACCCCGCAGGAAAATAAGAGTTATGCCGTCAGTCATAACTACATATTCTTTTCTTCCGAGCCTTTCGCCGTAGGTGAAAGGGAGGAAGCAAGAAAAAGCAGTGCGACTACCTTGACATATGAATATATGTTCATATAATCATACCTATGGAAAACGTATTGAAGCTCATGAAGGCCCTTTCAGACGAAACCAAGCTGAGGATAATGTTCCTTCTCCTCGAAGAGGAGCTGTGCGTATGCGAGTTGGAGTCCGTCCTGGGGATGGAACAGTCCCGCATCTCTCACGCGTTGAGGGTATTACGAGAGTCAGGACTTATCTCAGAACGCCGTCAGGCTAAGTGGATGTTCTATAAGGCAGCCGACCTGCCATTGGCGCTGAAAGCCTATCTGACAGAAGAGGCTGAGACAGATCCCCGGTCAAAGGGTGATCGTATAGCTGCTTCAGAACTTCTGTCCTCCGATAAACCCCGGTCAAAACGCTGTCCACTCAGGGATAAGGATTGAACTTTATCCTCGAACTTCTGGAGGGCGGCTGGACTGCCCTGCTGGAGAATCTGTCGGCCCACGTACTTACCTGTCTTGTGCCCGCTTTCTTTATAGCCGGGGCGATCGCCGTATTCCTTTCCCAGAAGGCGATTTTGAAATACTTCGGGCCCAAATCACCCAAGGTAGTTTCCTATGGAGTGGCCTCTGTATCCGGAACCATACTTGCCGTATGTTCATGTACGGTGCTTCCCCTGTTCGGGGGTATATATAAAAGAGGAGCGGGTATAGGACCTGCAACCGCATTCCTTTACTCCGGCCCGGCCATCAACGTTCTGGCCATAGTTTACTCCGCCCAGCTTCTGGGCTGGGAGCTGGGTCTGGCAAGAGTCGTCGGTGCCGTCTTCTTCTCCGTAGTCATCGGACTTATCATGTCGGCGATATGGCAGAAAAAACAACCGGAAGCCACAGACGATTCCTTCGACTTTGAGAAAGAAGAGCATACCCGGCCTACCTGGAAGTCGGCAACCTTCTTCGTGCTCCTGGTTTTGGTCCTCATCCTTGCGGCAGGACAGGGCTGGGTCGAGGATTTAGTCAAGCTCACCGGTCTCCAATCGCCTCTCACCTACTGGCTGGCGTGGCTGCCGGCTATTCTGGCCGTCCTCGGAGTAGTCCTAATCGTTGTTCGCTGGTTCCGCAAGGAAGAATTCACCGACTGGATGCGAGAGACGTGGCGGTTCGCGAAGATGATATTCCCCTGGCTTGTGGGCGGGGTGTTCGTTGCGGGGATTCTCAAGGTTCTGGTGCCCAATACGTGGATCGCGGCGGCGGTAGGAGGAAATTCGATTTTGTCAAACTTCTTTGCCTCGATATTCGGAGCGCTGATGTATTTTGCCACCCTTACCG
>WJJO01000348.1 GCA_014729665.1 Caldifarciminota bacterium | reverse complement strand
GTAAATCGGGGTCCCCAAGCAGACACGAAGCGGAGTGAATGTTTGGGGTGTAAAAAAGCGGGAGACGGGGTTCGAACCCGCGACCCTCACCTTGGCAAGGTGATAGGGCAAATTATCGAACCATTGAGCTAATTTAATATACCGAAAAGCGACGTGTTTTAAGATACTTAGGATTTGGCCTGTCTGTGGTGAAATCTTACGTTGGTGGTTTTGAAGCCTTTTAAGCACCTGTAAGAGCCCAAATTTCAGTATTGTGGTGCAAAAGTGGTGCAATTCTGGTGCAAAGACAAAAAGAGTCAACTTGAAGAAACCTAAACGTTTTATCTTAACCCAAGTCCCTTCAAGAAAATCTTTTCCGATTTTCTTATTCTGTCTTCATACCTAACCGGGTAAAGCTTGCCAGTTTTGAACAAGGCGATGGGAACTATCCCGACTGTAAACACTTCCCTCAGTGTATGGGAGAAATATTTACTCTTATCATCGTAGAACAGGTGTAAAGCCATCAGCTCTAGCAGATAATCGTGATAAATCTGCGAGATATCCCAGGGCTTCCGGTAACTGCTTTTGTATTCCCTGATTGCCCTGAAGAAGGCTATAGGCTGCTTTGGATCGGCCTGAAGCATCAGGGAGAACACGGTGGTTTTGGTGTTCCTGCTCAGATGCCCAAAAACCCACAGAGCCTTTGGATTCTTGCCTTTCCAGGGGACTTTAACTCCGTTGTGCGTCTTTCTGACGTTACTTCTCATGTAACGGCCCTTGTATCGTTTGACCCAGGATAATAGACGCACTGCCTCAATCAAAGGTATCCGCTTCCCTTTGGTCTGGTAATATCTTACATCAGACTGGCAGATGGGTTCCTTGGGTTGTGCTGACCTTCGATATGATACCCTGATGCCGGTAGTCAGTTCTATCAAAGCTACATCAAACCAATCCGACCATCTGGGTCGAACGACCCCCTTTTTGGGCCACCAAACAGGATCAGGATAATAGCTTGCTACCGTATTAAACTTCTCATCCCTGCCCATGGTTTTGAACTCAGCTGTGTTTTTTCCTCTCGGATAGTGAAAATACAACTCTCTCCAGTTCCTCGTCTCCACTACTGGTTTCCCGGAGTTGATATCAATGGAAGGAAGCAGAGCTTTACCACTGAATGGATCATCTGGAGAGTAATCTCTGCTCCATCGATGGGGCAGGCGTTTGAAAAGACTTTCGTTTCTGGGATTTAATATCTGTCGAATTGCTTTCTGGATATCTGCGCTGGATATACCGTGGTTCTTCTCAAGGTCTGCCATGAATGAGGATAGAAAGAGTCCGATGGTTGCCTCCTTATCGATTTGAACAAGGAAGGTTAACTAGAGAACCGAAAATGTCAAGAGATGCTCTCCCTGATACGGGAGAAGTGGAAATCGTCCTATCTCTTAAAAGCTTTATGAATAAACATAAAGAGCTCCGCTGAGCCTATTTTACTTTCTAAGCATATAAACATATGAATCCTCTAAGAAAACGCCATACAAACTCCTCTGCGTCGATTCTGGAGGGTGTTTCTGGGTGGGTTCAGCGCATTGAATACGTCGGGTTAGAAATGAGCTGATGCTAAATCCTGAGTGCTAACTCGAAAAAAGCCACTTTGTCCTTCTTTGCCTGAATCATAATAATGTTCTGTTTCAGTCAGTATTGGATAAATCAGCTAAAATTGAGTAGACACTTTTAGGGTTGAGCCTGAGCCTTAACCGGGGTATACTAAAGACCCCGAGGAGGCAAGAATGGACAGCACAATTCAAGGACAGGCAGGAGGAGCGGTGAAGCTGATACGGAAGGTGAAGAGGGTAACCAGACGCAAAATCAGCGCGGAAGACAAGATACGGATAGTCCTGGAAGGGTTCCGCAAGGAGCTTCCGGTGACTGACCTTTGTCGCAGAGAGAAGATAAGCACGGCTGTACTCTACTCGTGGCTGAAACAGTTCATAGGGGTGGACAGAGAAGAAACGCTTGACTTTGGCTCGAAGAAAGACTTAGTTCATATATACTACTGAAACTCTCCTTAAGTAGAAAAAATGAAAGCCTAAGAGAATCACCAGCTCGAACCAAACCTGTACCTATCCGGGAAACGTATATCGAATAACTCATCATACATCCTTCCTGTTTATGGGAGATATTAAGGGCATTGGAAATGATGTCAAGGCCACTTTCTTATCTCACATTCACGGAAACACGGCTTGCTCCAACTGACACAAGCTAAATCCCCACAAATCTTTCCCAGGTGACCAATCCTTTAAGCTAAGTTGACAAAGCACCCGTAATGGTTGTAGATGCCGATTACAACACTTACTACTCTTTTGTCTATAATAACAAGACTATCTTCATATGATGTTCAGGTACAAACACCTACGTAGATACCCTTTCTGATGACTCCTGGGGCCATCCTTATTCTCTACCGAACTAAGATTTGAGAATGCTTCGCGGGGCATTAATGATAATCGAACCATTAAGCAAACCTGACTTGCCGACAGGTAATGTGTTTACTACACTTACCTTACAGAGGTAATTTCGTCCCTGTTGGAGTGTTGGCGTTATGAGGCCATTTATAGCCTTGTAAGTGACGTAGAATAGTCATGGTGGTGCAATAATGGTCAAAAGTGGTGCAATGGTTTACTTGGATTCCAGTACAAAATCTCGGTAATCTCTTAGGGGGCGACCTGCAAGTAGATGCTGGAAAACGAATAATAAATAGAAGAAGTCAAGATTGATAGAATTTCACGATTCCTGAAAGATCAAAGATCAGCGTCTGGCATGTCTATGCTGCAATTATATTTAACTTAGCTTTATTGCTAGTTCATCTTACAAACTTGACAGTTCTTTTCAAACCCCTAGAATATACACAGTGGTAAACAGGATTTCCATTAAGTACAGATTGGCTATGTTAGTTTACGTCACCTGTCTTGCCGGTTTGCAGATGTTTATCAAAATTAATATCTGGTGTCTGGCTGGTACAATTTTATTTTTCGCGATTGTTGTCGGAATGATTACCCTGAAAAAGGGCAAACCTGGAAAGAGCCCTCCTCCTGACCGAAGATATTTCCCTTTCGTATCGGTGATAATCGCCGCTCATAACGAAGAAAAGGTCATAGCCGAAACCATTAAACAGGCGTTCGCGTTACGTTATCATAAGAGCGGTAAGCGTAATTACGAGGTCTGGGTGATTAACGACCGGTCTACCGACCGGACCGCGGAGATAGTGGAGGGGATGAAACACCGTTATCCCGTCAATGTCCTTCACCGGGATTCCAGTGAACTGCCGGGCAAGGCCGCCGCTCTCAACCATTGTCTTCCCCTGACCGCGGGGGAGGTTCTTCTGACCCTGGACGCCGATGCATTGTTCCCAGAAGATTTGATATCTAAGGCCGTGGCTTATCTTGCCCCCGAACTCGTGGGCGGTGCCCAGGTTGTCAAACGAATAATAAATCCTGACACCAACTTCTTGTGTGCACGTCAGGCCGACGAATACAAGATAAGCGTTGGGATCCAGCAGGGCAGGGATTCGATAGGCGGGACGGTGGAGTTCAAGGGCAACGGATCGTTCATAAAACGTTCGGCGCTGGAATCGGTGGGAGGGTGGACAAATCATACCGTAACCGAGGATCTGGATTTGTCGACCAAGCTGCTTCTAGCAGGCTACCGTATCAGGTTCGTAGCCGGGACCTGGGTCGGTGAACAGGCCGCTCCCGACTATCAAAGCTTCGTCAGACAGAGGCTTCGCTGGATAGAGGGAAGCATGCTTCGCTACCTTACCTATTTCCAGGACCTGCTCACCAGCCGCATGCATCCCCTGCTGCGTTCGGATATGCTTTTCTTTGCAGCCGAGT
>WJJO01000347.1 GCA_014729665.1 Caldifarciminota bacterium | reverse complement strand
CTCCTGGCCCGGGAAGATGACCTCTGGATGGATTCTTTCCTCAGCGTCGGGGTTTTCGGCCAAATTGGCTCTCGATGGCAACGTAGCAGGCGTCGGGAATGCAAGAATTGCCGAGGCCCTTTCATCAGCTCCTGCTACAGATACCATAATAACCAAGTTCGCATCGACCGATACCTTGATAAGGGGTGCGGACGTGGTTACCGGGGCGACCCCACTTGATCTTGCAGGCCAGGTTCAGGCGGTTTCTGCCGAAACCTCCGTTTACGAAAGCGGCGCAGGACTCCTCAATGACCCCGCAACACTGCGCAACCTTTTTTTCGGGAAGATGGGCGGATGCCTTGGCGAAACCTCCGCACTGCTCCTTTTGATACCAGCGATAATACTCATTTTCATGCGGGTGATCGATTGGCGTATTCCCCTTGCCTATATAGGTACTGTAGCGCTTGGTACACTCGTCGCGTGGCTCTTTAAGGCCACCCCCGCGACTCCCGTATTCCATCTGCTTTCAGGGGGGCTGATGTTGGGTGCATTATTCATGGCTACCGACTATTCCACCACTCCTGTTACTCCGGGTGGACAGTGGATATTCGGGATAGGCTGCGGTCTTCTAACGGTACTGATACGATTATGGAGCGGGGGATACCCCGAAGGGGTCAGCTACTCGATACTGCTTATGAATGTTGCCACCCCTTTGATTGACAGACTCACACGACCGCGTATCCTGGGTGAGAGCCGGAAGAAGAAGAAGAAGGAGGAGAAATGAAGCTTGAGTTTAAGATGATTCTGGTAATGCTCGGTGTGGTTGTCGTATCCGGGGGTCTTCTTGCAGTAGTCTACAGCTTCACCTCGGATATAATCGTAGAGAATGAGGAGGAAAAGAGACAGGAGGCCCTTATCGAGCTTCTTCCCGAGGCAGATACGGCAGGCTTCAAGGAGGATTCCATCATCGCGGAAGATACCTCGGTAATCTATCATGCCTACGACGAGGTAGGCAAAAAGGTTGGCCTTGTATTCACGGTTGCCCCCAAGGGATTTGCGGGTCCGATAGTAACCATGGTTGGTTTGAGAACCGATACCACGGTTTCGGGGATACTGGTTATCTCGATGTCGGAGACCCCGGGGTTGGGTGCGGCTGTTACCGACACCTCGTTCAGCAACCAATACAAGGGGCTTAAGCCCGATGAGATATTCCTTTCGAGTGCGGGCGGTGAAATCGATGCCATCACGGCCTCAACCATCTCTTCTAATGCACTAACTTCAGGCGTCCGGGAGGGTGTAGAACGTTACACTCCGTACCTTACCCTCGAATCAGGCGAGAAGCCTTCGTCTCCGGAAGCAACTCGTGATTCAACAGAAACCGATTTACGTGAGACATCACAGGAGTCAGTTGAAGATAACCTCGATAAGAAGGTCGTCCCGCAGGCAGGTTTCGTCGATGAGTTCACGGTGGTTGTTTTTCTGGACAGTGATGGCGCTATCGCCGGTGTCGAGATACCTGAGGAGGATTTCTCCGAGACACCGGGTTACGGCGATAAATGCCTGTCAAGCACCTTCCTCGACCGGTTCAAGGGATTAAAGACACCTCAGGGGGTGCTTTCCGTCGATGCGATTACCGGGGCAACTAGCACATCCGATTCAATTAAAGCGGCTGTGGCAAGGGCCTTCGAAAGGTAACCTGCATAATTTGAAACATTGGAAAGAAGGGGACTAGGATAATTAAAGGGAGAATAGAATCATTCCAGTATTAAAACGAGATCTATGCAACCAACGAAGGTCTTAATTATTCCCGGATAAAGCAAGAACCGCCGCTGCAGCCCTTATTCTTAAAGGTGCGAGGGTATCGGCGAGAAATGGCTCCACGTACGGGACGTAGGCAGTATCAGCGGCCCGGGTCAAGTAATCGAGAATCTTCAATGCCAGATAAGGGTCTGCATTATCCAGGGTGGCGGCAAGGGCGGGAAGGGCCTTCCTGCTTCCGGTCATGGCAAGGGCTTCCATGATTGTATGACGAATCATCAGTCCTTCTGCCGAAGGTTCCCAGAAAAGCATGAGATTCAGTCTCTCCACTGCGGAGGTGTCGCCCATCCTGCCCAGGGCCTTGATTGCCGCTTCCTTCAGTTGGTAATAATCCGATTCCAGGAAAGGGTAGACGTATTCGGATGTCGAGGGTGCATCTATTCTTCCGAGGGCCTCTAGTGCAAGTCTTTGCATGGCGGTGTCTGTATCCTTAAGGAATCCTATTAAGTAGGGAACTGCGGGGGTATCCGCGAGTATTCCTACGGCTTCAATTGACGTTCGTGTAGGTTGACCGAAGTCCGTCGTTAAAAAAGGATAGATCACCGGTTCAATCAGGGCCGCAGGAAGTTTGTCAAACAGCACCCTTGAGTTGTAGTCGTCGTTCGTCTGTGTATCGTACGCAGCTTCGCGCAGAAGCTGAGCACCCGAGGTGTCGCCGAGAAAACCCAGGGAATATGCGGCATAACAGGCAGTTTCTTTGTCTTTGTCATCGAGCAGGTTTACAAGATAGGGGATATAGGCGGAGTCATCAATCCGGCCAAGATTGGCAGCCGCGGTCCTTTTCTTGCGCACGTCTTCGGATTTCAGATAACCTGCTGCAATTTCCCGGGCACGTTCTTCATCTACCTCAGCCAAAACCATCAACATACAGAGGTTGTTTTCCGCGTAACGTTCGATGACGTCATGGT
>WJJO01000346.1 GCA_014729665.1 Caldifarciminota bacterium | reverse complement strand
CGATAATGGCGAGCGAGGCGAAAAACCGACTCGCTCGCCAGGTGAGTTAAAAAGTGATAAAATCGATTCTGCGCGTAAGCAGATGAACTGCGATCACGAACACCATCGCAAAAACCGACCCGTACTGGGATTCCTGTTGCGCTTCTTCGGCTGGTGGATGGGAAGTACAACTCTTTTAATCATGTTCGGATCGGTATGTCCATTTTGCGGTCGTCCGGGCTGCATAGTTGGGGCGGGCTCGGCGGGACTAATTGGCGGAATCATAGCCATGGCCGCTTCCAACTGGCGAAGGTTAATAAATTCCATTAAACGAAAGAAAAATGATGAAAATCTGCATGAATCTGTGTCATCTGCGGATTGTAAACCCGGTGCGAGATGAGATGTAACGTACCCTCTGGTTTAAAAAATCTACAGCCGTACGCTTTAGGGTTCGGCTCATGCCGCCTCCGGCGGCTACCTCTCATGAAGCGGATTAGTACCCTCAGCTTAGTTTCTTAACCTCTGAATGCCTGTAGCATGAGCGCTGGTGATCGTTTACCATCCCCACGGCCTGCATAAAGGCGTAAATAATAGTCGAGCCGACAAAGTTCATTCCCCTTTTCTTCAGGTCTTTTGAAATCCTATCCGACACTTCAGTAAACATCCCCTCCTCCTCCAATAACCTAATCACCAACTATTGGAAGGTGGAAGGTTGACAGGTCTTTAGGAACATTTATACTAAAATTATGGAAGTACTAACGTTAGATTTACTCAAACAAAATGTCCGCTTGTTTGCGAAAGTTGTGAGTAAACACAAGATAGACAAACTCTACGGAACATCAGATGGCAAGGCTATCGGAACTTACATCGAGCATGCGTTCCACGACTATTTGGAACATAAGGGGTTTAATTATTAAAGAGGTAGCTCTGCGTCTGGAATAGATTTTCCCGATCCTTCTCTTAACGTTGATATGAAAACAACGCGAATAACCCAACCACAGTCATCATGTCCGTTTAAAAACGCAAATCAAAAGGTGTATGGTTTAGGCTACCATCTTCTCGTGTTCGTTTACGAAAAGACTGATGACCCTACAGCAAGCACTTCCACTATACAATTCAGTCACGCAGTTTTTGTTGCAAAGGAGAAAACCGCAGATTATCAAACTACTAAAGGTCTTTTAGGAATACTGGAAAGAGAAGGAAACCTGGATGATATAATTGCGTTCCTTGAGGAACGAAACCTGCCTTTGGATGAAATAGAAAGACGAAAACTTGCCAAAGAGATTATCGCTAATTCCCCTGTACAAGGTTATTTGACAATTTCTAATGCACTCCAATGGAGATTGCAGTATTCAAGAATTCTCCAACTGGATACCAGCGGTGAAACTTCAGGAATTGAAAACCTTATTGGTTAATTGGTAAGACATGCGTGATAAAGAATTCGGCGATTACCAGACACCCCTTCCCTTAGCTAAGTTAATTGTTGGACTCCTGGAACCCATAGGTAATCGTTGGACAAGGGTACTTGAGCCAACTTGTGGTGCAGGCAATTTTATCAAAGCTGTATTGGAATCTCAGAACCCTCCAGTTGAAGTTCTTGGGATTGAATTACAGGAAAAATACCTAAAACAGGCTAGAAGTATTACCCCACCCCAAGGTACAAGTCTTGAAATTATAGAAGGTAATATCTTCGTTTTGGATTTTGGAAAGGATGTTCACTGGAAAAGTAAAGGACCATTGTTAGTAATTGGAAACCCACCATGGGTCACCAATTCCGAATTAGGTTCTCTGAACAGTAAGAACCTACCCAATAAAACAAATCTAAAAGGTTTACGTGGCATTGAGGCTATTACTGGACACTCTAATTTCGATATTACCGAATACATTTGGTTGAAAATCATAAGGGAACTAGGAACTGAGGATGCTACAATCGCCTTGTTGTGCAAGACATCAGTTGCACGCAACCTTTTAGTTTATACCAAACAATGCAACCTGAATATTTCGTCAGTTGCCATCAGGCTTATTGATGCGAAACGTTGGTTCGCTATATCTGCAAGCGCTTGTTTGTTGATGCTAAACTTGAATAAAGAGAACCCGAAATATGAAGCGGATGTTTTTGATAAGCTTACTTCTGAAAGACCTACAAACAAAATAGGGTTTTTGGGTAATGAACTGATTTCTGATATTAGAACATACAACAAAATCAGTTTCCTTGAAGGAAAAAGCCCCATAGAATGGCGTCAGGGGATTAAACACGATGCTGCTGATGTTATGGAGCTTGTGAAAACGGAAGGTCATTGGGTAAATAAACTAGGGGATATAGTTGATGTAGAGGAAGCTTATATTTATCCATTGCTTAAAAGCTCGGATTTACACAAAAGGAAGGAGAAAAGACCTCAAAGGGCGGTTATTGTAACACAGATGAGAATCGGTGAGAATACTAACCATCTTGAGACGATTGCTCCACGCCTTTGGTCCTACTTGACTAGCCATAAAGCTGTATT
>WJJO01000345.1 GCA_014729665.1 Caldifarciminota bacterium | reverse complement strand
GAAGTATACGATTCCGTCCGTGCCTATTGCAGGGGTGGATTCGACATATCCGCCGGTCGGGAAGATCCATTCAGGTTCAACTGCTGAGTCCCCGACCGGGGTCAAGGCGTAAAGGTGTTTATCCCTGCATCCGAAGTACACGGTACCGTCGGCGTCTATTACAGGTGAAGAGGTTATCCTATCCTGAGCCTCGTACCTCCACCTTAGCCTGCCGTCTTCTCCTACCGCGTAGATGTAGTTTTCATCAGTGCCGAAGTAGATTATACCTTTTTCGTCTACGACCAGAGCGGTAAGAACCTCTCCGGACATGGTTGTATCCTCAGGATATTTCCAGAGCATTCTTGCGTTGGTCGAATCGGCTCGTACGGCGAAAAGATGCCCTTTTGCGGTAACAAAATATAAGATTCCATCGTGTCCTATTGCAGAGGGAGTTTTGACTTTTCCATTCACTTCGTAAATCAAGACAGGTTGATCTGTGGAGTCAAATGCATATATCTTCACTCGCATCCATTTAGAGGAAAAAATATCGGCGGATAACGGGATTAACACTTTGTTAGCGATGTAGATAGGCATACCTTCCTTGTCGATTACAGGGGATGTAGCTATTTTACCGTCTACTTCAAAAGACCATTCGATATTTCCATTGGGAGTAAGGGTAAAGGCGGTATCATCGGAACCGAAGTAAATCAAGCCATCTTCGCTTAATACAGGTGATGATTCTTTCATGTTATTTGCGATGCTGTAACGCCACCGCCTTAGTCCTGAGGAGTTGACCGAGTAAAGATAATTGTCGGCGGCTACGAAGTAGATGTTTCCATCCTTATCCGTGACCGGGCATGTTTGAGTTTTACCGTCCGCCTTATACTCCCAGATAATAACCGGTCTTTTCCTGGCGTTGATAAAGTAGGACGCTGCTATCCCTGTACCCAGGAGCACTACCGCAAGCCAGGCAGGCCAGGTTTTTTTGAAACCGAACGAAGGGGCGGTCAAGACAAAGGATGTGGCAATTTTACCGACCGGTACGAACATCAACAATCCGAGCAAGATTACTGCGATGTCGAGAAGCACAACAGGCAGCATTACGGTGAAGAAATCTACGATTGCTTCAGTCCATTTGCCGTGGCTTATGGTTCGGGCCGTCTCGTTAAGATCCTTGTTTAAGAAGAAAAGAACGAGCGCGAAGAAGGCAAGGTATGCCAGAATTAGAAGTATAGACCAGGTACAGCCGTATTTGAATTGGGGGGAGGTCTCAATCTTTTTTACAGCCTTGTCCGTTAAGTTACCCAGGTCCGAGATGACGGGGATTTTTTCCTTACCGGCTTTCTTCTTTTGATCAGGCATATCCTCGCTCCTTGGATTTTTATTTCAAATCATTATACGTTCTAGGTATATGGAGTCAAGTCTGCGGATGTATTGAGCTGTGTGAAATACGGTTCAGAAGTCCAGTAAGTCAAGTGGCATCCTGAACTTGCCCTTTTTGAGCGAGATTTTGATTCCTTTATCGTCCGTTGCGATATAAGAGAATGCACCGGCTACACAGGTATCTGAGAACTCAGTAATCCTGAGCATACCATCGCAACTATCCTTTCCCGTACGGTAGAGGTTCTTCTTTCCCTGCTGAATTATCCAAATCCGCGCCTGATTGTTCGAGGATTTTCCGAGATTATGTGTTCCCTTCCCCGGATTGGCGATTTGAATAACCAGTCCGGAAACATACTCAGGGTTGTTGCTCCAACCCTGAACCATCAGTTGGTTATCGATTTCGTTATACTCGGCCCTGTATCTTATGGTTTGGGGTTCATCGGCAAGATTCCACTCACTGCCGTCAATTAAGGCGCAGATATAGGTCCCTTCGGTCCTGCACCCTGGAAAGGCCAGGCAGATTATGACGAACGTGCAGACAGCTAAGCAATGAACTGTGGTTTTTCGTTTCATTCCAATATCATCCTGCAAGGTTTTAATCGCTGATTGTTATCCTCATGATGGTGTCGGGTGGGGTTCCTTGCGTCTTATTTCCGGCAGATAACCGTTTAACAACGTCCATGCCTTCGGTAACCTGACCGAACACGCAGTAGTAATCATCCAAATTCGGGTACGGCTCAAGGACAACGTAAAACTGACATGAAGCCGAGTTGGGGTCGTCTCCCCTTGCCATACCTACAGCGCCTTCCGTATGGGATTTGCCCGAGATTTCCAAATCTATCCTGTAGCCAGCGCTTCCGGCACCCGTACCTAACGGATCTCCACCCTGAATTATGAATCCACCTTTGTACCGATGCCAGGTAAGCCCGTCGTAGAATCCGGCCCGGGCGAGACGCACGAAGTTGGATACGGTCTTCGGGGCGTCCTCGGAGTAAAGCTTGAATATGAAATTACCCTTATTGGTTTCAACCAGGGCGAAGTTCTTTTCAGAAAGGTCTACGGGATTGTTTCTGACCTTTAAGGCAAGTTCCATACGTTCCTGGGGGGTAAGATTAAACGTAGGGGAAGGTCCTCTTGGTGGCTTGATTGTTCCCCTCTGGCATCCCAAAATCAGGCTCAATACAGCAAATACGACAAGGAATTTCAGTCTTGAACCCATTACCTTACCACCTCTATCCTTAGTATGGTATCAGCCGCTCTGAGCTGTCGGACTGCGTCCATGCCTTCGGTTACTATTCCGAAAACGCAGTACTTGCCGTCCAGTTGCGGGAGCGGATTCAGAGCAATGTAGAACTGGCATGAGGCGGAGTTTATGTCGGGCTTCCGGGCCATTCCGACCGCACCCGTCTCGTGAACTCTTTCGTTTTCCTCGAAATCTATCGTATAGCCGGGATCACCCATTCCAGTACCGGTTGGATCACCGCCCTGGATAACGAAACCTTCCACGTAGCGATGCCAGGTAAGACCATCGTAAAACCCCGATTCTCCAAGCCTTATGAAGTTTGAAACCGTATTCGGCGCATCTTTTGAGTAAAGCTCAATCCAGAAATTGCCCTTGTTGGTTTCAACAATCGCCTTCTCCGTACCTTCAAGCTTTACTTCAAAACTCCTCATCGCCTGGGCAAGATCGATCCTGTCCCGGGGGGTTGCGTCTTCTGTCCATTCCGTTCGGGTTATACCGAACACGCCTTCGGGAACCTGCCGGGGTTCAGCGGTTTCCATATCATCTCCTTTCAGAAAGATCGATATCAAGATAACAAAGACAGCTATTGCACAGGGTATTTTCTTAATCATCTTCCTACTCCTCTGTTACAGTGATTTTTTGAATGGTATCTTTGGCGCGAAGGTAGTAGACGATTTCCATACCGTCGGTAACCTTGCCGAAAACACAGTAAGAGCCGTCCAGGTTTGGCTGAGGTGTTAAACAGATATAGAAAAGACAAGAGGCCGAGTTCATGTCCTCACCGATGCGTGCCATCGCCACCGAACCTGTCTGGTGTTTTTTTGAACCCTCCTCGAAGTCGATGAAGTAACCTGGATTCCCCATGCCCGTAGCCGTGGGGTCACCCGCCCTTATCACGAATTCAGGATCGTACTGGTAGATGATAGTTCCGTCATAGAATCCCACCTGAGAGAGCTTTATGAAGTTTTCAACCGTCCTGGGAACATCATTGGAGAAAAGCTGAATAATGAACTCCCCCTTTTTGGTCTCTACTATCGCTTCCTCCTCTCCTGTAAGATCGAGATCGAGCCCCTTTACCGCCGACGCAGCATCCACCCTGTCCTGGGCGGTCACGTCCTCGCCCCATATCCTGCGCCGGATACCGTATCTGTCGGCATCGGCAAACGTTGTCTTCCGTGCATCCGGTTCAGCCGGTTGCTTCTTCCCGCAGAAGGAAAGGCATGCAAGTATTACGCTGAAGGCCATAATTCTATGCAAACTGTTCATTTCAAAAACCTCCTTATCTACATCGATGATGATACTTAAGGCTACAGAGGCGTCAACCCCAAAATATTAATCACCTTTCAATCCACGAAGGTTAGATTCCTCAGATAGATGCCAAGTTTCTGGTTGGTCCCCTCCTCGCCGTCGTAGAACATGTTTACCACAGGGACCCCGTAGTCTTTCTGCACCCTCTCGAATATAGCTGTAGTGATTGTTCCGGGCATGCATGTGAAGGGCGAGGCGTTTACGACGACCGATGCCCCCCGCTCGGCGAATATTATTGCTCTGCCCAGGGTAAGCACCGCCTCGGTACCGCACTCGAAGGGAAGGTAACGCTCCGTCCGCTTGCGTACTTCGGCGATGGAGGGCTCTCTGCGGTCCGATAGAAGGTTACGGGTGATCCTTTCCAGTTTGTGTTCGTCGGATTGGGTTATCCATGATGTAACCTTCCCGGAGATGAGAGATGATGTGTCTTTCTGGCGTCCCGCGCGTACGTTCTGGGAGAATATCGAGTAGAGTAAAAACTCAGAAGCCGGGGACAGCCACACCTCAGCTCCCTGGGTCTCGATGTATTCTACCACATTTTCGTTGGAGAACGGATCGAGTCTCACGTAGATTTCACCTACGACACCTACAAGCGGTTTGGTTCCGATTCCAGAGACCGGGATTGACTCGAAGTCACTGACAACCGTCCGGAATCCTGATTCAGCCCGACCGGTTTCTATGGCGTGTTCAATCCGGGTGATGGATTTCAGATAGGCTTCTTCGGTCAAGCCCGGGTTTATTTCATAAGGCTTAACCTTGCAGCGAAGCTTCACCAGGAAATCGGAGTATAAAGACGCCTTCCATAAATCGAGCCGGATTCGCCGGGTAAGCCCAGCGTACGAGTTATAGGATGACGGATTAATAATATCCACATTCTTGTAGCCTTCCCTGTCCAGGATAATACGGTGCAGGTTAACGTACTGGCCGAACCGGCATGGGCCGTCGGAGGAGGGCATGAAGAAGGCCTGTTTTGCCGGATCGAGTGAATCATCCCTCATTTTTTTAATAAAGGTCCCGATGGTTACCACCGCGGGCATGCATTCCTTTCCAAGGGTCAGAGCCTTGCCGATGTTGAGGGCGTCGCGGTCGGTTGGGGGCAGGGCTTCGGCGTCGATTCCATGGCGGCGGAACACAGCGGCGAAGAAGCGAGAACCCACCGGGTGCATGGGTGGTATCCAGACCTTGCGATGAGTATACGACGGGATACGCTTAGGCCAGGCAGGAAGGTTGAATTGAGGTCGCGGACTGGGCTTGTAAGATCGAATAGATTCTGCAAACGCCTCGATCCTCGTGGTGTAGCCTCCTGCCGAGGAGTGTTCGTCGACCTCAAGTATCATGAACGGCTTGCCCTTCATTATCTCCTCGGCCATGGTAATAAGGCAGGAGTCGGGTCCGCAGGCGAAGTGGGTTATGTAGACGGGATAGATATCGGGGTGGCGGGAAGCATACTTGAGTGCCGAAAGTATGCTTTGTCCGTAATCCCAGAACATGCGGTGATCCTGCCATCGAACGTTATCGTCTGCGGGGATGAACTCCGGGGGGATGACGGGTATCTTTAATGTACGGGCTATCTGGCGCGCCAAGCTGGCAGAAATCCTGTCATCGAACAGGCTGTAGGGCCTTCCCAGAAGGAGGATTGCTTTGCCATCAAGGTTTGAGAGGAACTCAGCCCCCTCCCGGCTACACCTGCTTGTAAACAGATTGTAAGCCTTCCACCCTGCGTCCCAGGCTTTTTTGACTTGTTCCCTTGATACGTTGAGTTTCTCGGTTACGGCTTTATGCAACTCGGCAAGATTCTCGCCTTCCGCCCAGGTCATATCCAGAAGGGGAGAGATGACTTTACCTCCATCGTAACCGGGAATGGATGGAAGCAGACCGGGAAATGATTGTCCATAGGGGCACACGTAGGAGTAGTAGTCGCCGTCGGCCATTGTCAGCATGTGGGGCAGGAGGATGAAATCCGGATTCATATTCAGTAGTTTGGCGAAGTGTCCGTATACGACCTTGACCGGCAGGCAGAAGTCCGCGGAAGCCAGCTTGCCACCCTCGCTTATGATATCTTCGGATGTTGCGCCGGTTGTGACCACGTTGTACCCCAGGGAGTTGAAGAATCTTTGCCAGAAGGGCAGATAGGTATAGAATCCTAAGACCATCGGTAAACCGATGGTCTTTTGGAAGTTGACTTCACCGGTTTCACCTAAAAAGTTCTGCCTTTTCTCGAAAAGCCTGTAGTTTTCATCCCTCCTCATCCGCTTCTCTCCGGGTTCCTTGCCGCAGAGGTAGCCCCAGGACGGTCTTTCGGCAAGCCCCTCGACGTTCGCAAAGGTGATGGTGCAGTGGTTGGCGCAGTACGGACACTCCTCGGTTGTGAGTTCTATCTTGCGTTTATGGAGATCGAGTCCCAGAAACCCGGTAGATCCTTTGACCTGTTCCCGGGCGATGAGGGCGGCTCCATACGCGCCCAGTACGTGACAGTAGGGGGAGACCAGGATCTCTTCATCCAGGTAGTTCTCGAACGCTGCCACCAGGCCCACGTTGCGCGCGGTTGCTCCCTGGAATGCAATCTTTGGTTTTACCGGTCTGTTCTCCACAACCTTGGTCAGGTAGTTCTGTACTACCGAGTGGAGTACCGCGGCCATAACCTCTTCCTTGCTGAAACCCTTGGCAAGGAGCCTTTCTACATCCTCCTCCATGAATACGGTACATCTGTCAGAGGTGTAGGGTGCTTCCTTGCCCATTGACCGGGGTCCAGAATCCGCGAGTTTTATACCCAGCCTTGCTGCCTGCTCCTCCACAAAGGAGCCGGTTCCTGCAGCGCATATGTAGTTCAGGTTGGATTCGACGATACTTCCGTTCTCCAGCCGTATAAACTTAGAGTCCTGTCCCCCCAGTTCGAATATGGTGGATATCTCGGGGTCAAGCTTGAGCGCACCCCTGGCGTGACAGGTTATCTCGTTGGTGACGGCATCGGCACCTGTTACCAGACCAACTATCCTTCGGCCCGATCCGGTCGTCCCTGCTCCCAGTATCCGCGGTTCGAGTTCATACTTGGAGGATAACTCCTCGATTGCGGAGAAGACAAGTGTGGTGGCTTTAATGGGATCGCCTGTAGTCTTGCGGTAGAAATCGGCCACTATTTCATCCGATCGATTGATGAGTACCGCCTTGGTGGAGGTGGAGCCAATGTCTATGCCCAGATAGAAGTCCGAGGTTGAGGGTTTCTTGATGACCCTGATATCGGTTTCGTTCTCATCCACCCATTCGTCAGTGGTGCCGAAATCTGGGTAGGTCGACCTGGCAAGTTCCAGCCTGGGTCGCAGAGGCTCGGCTGTGGATACAGTGGTTGTGTTCGCGATATCCAGATTCGAGAGGTCTACCTTTCTTTCAGCGTGCATGGCTGCACCAGCCGCTGAGGCAAGGTGGGCGTGGGGAAGAACCTCTAGACCGGGAAGGTCTTTTATCAGCCATTCAACTACCCAGCGATTGAGCGCTACACCGCCTGTCAGCACTATCTTTTTCGATATTATCCTGCCCCGCAGAAGGGTCTGGACCAGGTTGGCAGCCATCCCCCTGCACAGGCCGTTCCACATCTGGGCTTTTGTATAACCCTCCTGTTGTCGGTGTATCAAATCGGTCTTGGCGAATACCGAACACCGGGCAGCAATACGTGGAGGATCGGGGATGCACGGGTAGTCTGCTAAGTCAGCGTATGAGAGGCCTAATCTCTCCGCCTGCTGGTCAAGGAATGATCCGGTTCCGGCGGCACAAAGAGAGTTCTGGGAGAAGTGGCGGAATCTTCCGTTCTCCAATTCTATAAACCTAGACCCCTTGGCTCCCACGTCTATAATACTTGTCGCACCGGGAGCTGTCTGATTAACGTACCGGATAAGGGATTTGACCCGGTCGACAGGGTGTATTTCCAGTGCTGAAGAGATAAGGTCTGCGTAGAATCCCGTGACGCCGACCCTGAATCTTCCTTTCCATTGTTTGACTATCTCGCGGAGCGCCGAAAGGGGTTCCCCCTTGTGAAGCTGGTAGCAAATCTCTTCGGGACGGTCATTACCTGTCAGACGCACCACCTTCAGGTAGGATGATCCCGCGTCAATACCGATACGTCTATTCTTCATATCTTAGATATCGGGTTTTAATATCTCAGACCGTTCTTCGCTTCATAGCGGGTATTACCCCTTGGAATGATATATCATTTGTAATGGTTCCATATTGGAGCTAATCTTAGGCCTATAGCTCAGGTTGTCAACGGCTTGTATGTTGACTTGAATCTGTGATTTACTAAAATCCCGGATGGAAGATTTATCAACCCACGAACGCGGAATAACTGCCAGTTTGGCAAAAAAATGGATATTAGAAAACTACGGGAAGCAGGGATTAGGAAGGATATTATCCAGGCTCGGTCCGGAAGCCGCTGGAATGCTCTCCGAACCTGCACCTGCCGAATGGTACCCCATAGGGCTCGTGAAGGAGATCTACTCGGCTATAGATGATGAGTTTTCCGGGAATGATGCCCAGACCTTATTTGAGATGGGCAGGTTTGTAGCGGAATCCAGCGTTAAAGGCTTCCTGCGTTACCTTGCCAGGATGCTTACTATCGAACAGTTGATCAAGCGTGTGGGTAGATTCTGGAAGCACTACCACAAGGGTGGAAGCATCGAATCGGAGCAGATGCCGGATGAGGGTGGACGAAAGAAGGGGCTGGTCAGGATATTCGGGTATCAGGCAGGTAATGCAGGCTGCAAGGCTATGGAGGGCTACATACACGAAATATTGGAGATAGCCGGCGCAAGGGATCTGAAGGTTAAGAAGACAACATGTCTTAACAGGGGAGATGAGGTGTGTACGTGGTCTCTGGACTGGTCTGATAGTTAACACTCGATTTCATACTGAAAAACGAAGAAACTGTAACTGCATCGGTTTGGTTGTTTCCTTAGTAGTACTTGACATACTGTATTTCCTTGTATATATTAGTTCATGCACGACCCAGTTATACGCAGGACTGGGGTAAGTGCGGAATTGATCCGAAGTGCGGATCGAATCCTAGGGCGTATTCAAAACCAAAATTGTCTAGTCGTATACGCTGGGTTAAGGATCCGGTGTACAATCAACCGGATACCTGAGTATCGGGAAGTAAGTTAGCGTATCCGGAAAGAAAGGAGACCGTTATGACCGAAACCCTTGAAAGGGGAGTAACACCCGTACTGGTTAAGTTGTGGGTAAAGGATCGATTCGGTCAGGAAGGCGTTGAAAAGGTCACCGCCCGACTAGAAGGGGATGCCCTGGATATGTTCGAAAATCCGGTATCTAACAACTGGTATCCGGTTACATACCTGAAACAGATATACTCCGCGATCTCGGATGAGTTCGGAAAGGATAAACCTAGTTTATTTACTGATTACGGTCGTTTCGACGCCGAGAACAGCACAAAGGGGGCATTGCGATTCCTTATGAGACTGGTTTCTGGGAAAAACCTTATCAAGCGTGTTCGAACCTTCTGGAAACACTACGTGAAGGGGGCGAGTCTGGATATCACCGATATCAAGAAAAAGGACGGGCATACGGAAATAACTCTGGTAATGGAAGGTTACGACGCGGGACCACCGGGGTGCCGTGCTATTGAGGGATATATCCAGACACTTCTTCCCAAGGCTGGGGTTCACGACGTCAAGATTACAGAAAAGACCTGTATCCACAAGGGTGATGATATTTGCTCATGGCTTGTAAGCTGGGATGAGAAATAAATTGGTGGGGAGGGGAGCTGAATAAGTCCGGTTACAGGAAATCCTCGTAGGAGTCTATCTTATCCAGGTACACACCGTCGAAGCCCTGGTTGATTACAGCGTCCAGGTAGGATGAGTCGGTACCGAAGATTATTGCCTTCCATTCTTCTTCCCAGTATCGGACGAGGTAGTTCCCCTTCCAGTCGGGATTTT
>WJJO01000028.1 GCA_014729665.1 Caldifarciminota bacterium | reverse complement strand
GTCGATGATTGTATCAATAGACGCGGGATTTACATCCTGATAGTTTTCGGCTATCACCTCGCCTGCAGTTTCTCTAATCCAGTCCGGCAGACCAGACTCCTCGCCTGCAAGCATCATCTCGAAGGCTTCCGGTGTCGATGCGGTTTCGGCAATAAACAAGTCTTCATCAATCTCGGCACCGAAGTGCTTCCTTATAGCCCACTTAAGGTTGCTTGCGATTTTTGGAGTGGAAAAGAATCCGGCGACTTTCTCGTCTGTAAGATATCTAGCAAAGAAAGCCTCCTCCTCTGCTTCCGACCTGGAAAGCATCACTACGGTGTTTTCGGCGTGCAGTTCACCGTAGGGGGTATCGGCAAGGGCCGAGATTATCTGATTCTCATTCCGGGAATCCGCAAGCCGATCGAACTGGGAACGGGCAAACATCCTGGCTTCCCTGGCACGAACACGACCGACGGCGAACGCGTATTCCGGGTCTTCACAAGGGGTATAGCCGACCATTGGTTGCGATTATATACACTCGGTCTGCGGTGTCAACCTGATTATTGTCAAGTGGGAAAATCCTGAAAAAATTAAGGACGGACAGCAAAAAAGGTTACTGTGAATAATTCAGGGATTCTTTAACGATATTGATGAAACGGTCCGGAAGAAAAGGTTTAGATATATATTTCAGTACACCCATCTCGAATGCTTCCTGGTAGGATTCCTGAGATGGATAACCGGTAACAACCATAAAACGTTGATCCTTTGCAAAGGCTCGAACCTGACGAATAAGTTGAATACCGTCGAGTAAAGGCATGTTCAAATCGGTTATCACCAGATCGAAGCTGGCGCTACGAATCTGATTCAGAGCAGACCTTCCGTCATTGGCCACCTCTACCTTGAATCCCTGTGCGGTAAGAAGAGCCGAAACAACGTCAGTAAATGCCTCCTCATCGTCAACTAAGAGAATTTTTATCGCAGGGTTCACACCGTTTGTTCCCTTAGAGAATAGACCTCGTGCTTAAATGAAGGATCTTGTTTCTTTAACCAATCATCGATCCATAGATTTGCCTCCTCCATGTCCGCTAGCACATGGCTGCGGTCCTTAAAACCAATACTCTTACAGAATAGCTGGATATAACGTTGGAGATTAAGTGATCCGCCGGCTATCACCAGCTCTATCTTACCCCCGTAATGCCTAGATGCTTGAATCAGAAGCTCTGAAAAAACCTGCCTGCTCCTGACCCCCATGTGAATCATTTGTGATATATCGATGACAATTAGCTTAAGTGGCTGGGGGAGTAATTCTACCTTCATCACATACTCTTCAATAAGGTTCTCAATCTGACCGGGTTCCGGCAAGCCCTTGAGCTTCATAACACATATCCCATTGTCAAAAAATGCAAGCTTCTTCACACACGCTCCAAAGGTAAATCAGATAAAGGACAATCGTGTGTAGGCAGGAGAAGGTGTCCCGAATATTCACTGCACGTATTATTCCCTCGATTTCGAGGGAATAATAAAACTAAACGTGAAGTCGGTAAATAATCATTGCAAACAGCCAAGGAACCCGTGATGTGGCCTATAAACGAAAATGCTACCATTCCGGGACACCTTGTTCTCCGCCATGCGGTAGGGACCCGTGGAAATATCCTTCTGCCCTTGAAAAAAATAATGTGGCTGCCGAGGGAACCCCGGCAGCCACAGGATAAGTGTGGGAGGAGGGCGTAATCTCTTTACTACTCTTACTTCCAATCCCCTTTTGCCACGTGTGTACCGCCATACCTATACATCAAGCAATCATCGTACCAGGTTAGATGGAAATCGTAAGCCCTTTATAAATATATACTTAAAACCAAAGGCTAGAATTCACAATCCTCCAAATGTGTCCTTATTCAGTACAGCTGTACTGAAACCGTACACCCGATAGGTACCTTTACCTTGCTTCCATTCATCGTTAAGTGAAAAAACAAAAAAATCCTAGGGCGGATTAATCCCAATTTACATATAAAAGACTTGACAATTCCCCATACCTAGATATAGTATAGAAATAAGAGAATGTGAGGTTTACGAATGACAAATGTGAAGTATGACCCTACGGTTGACTACGCCAAGTATTTAGAATTGGCGCAAGAGGCGAAAGAACTGGAAGCCCGAATAGAAGAACTTCGGGAAGAACGTAGTAAGTTCCAGGAAAAGGTCGAAGGCCATCTCAAAGAAGCTAGAACCGCCGCAGCAGATGAACTTATAGAAAAAGCCGAACAAGAATTACAATCTGAATTGATGAATAGACTCAACGCGGCTGTAAGCAACGGCAATGAGGAATTGGCCACAAAACTCCTTGACGGCTTGAAAAGTTATTATTCAGGCAAGATAAAACCCGGGGCAAAAACCGATAGTTCAGAACCTCCTTCAGTATCACCGGCAATCGCGGCGAAAAAAAGCACCTCCAAGCCCCAGGAACCTAAACCTCAGCCCCCCTCTCAACGCCCAACCGCTGAAAAAAAAGCACCCCCGCCTCCTCCATCCTCCTCTAAGCCTTCAGGTAAAATCATTGAAAGACGGACAATGCTAAATGACTCATTGAACGAAATATGCCGCTACGAGTACTCTGACGGTCAACTTACCAAGATGATCTTCCTGGACTCCGAGGGTAATCCACTCCGCACACACCAAATGGTTTACGATAAGGACGGAAACCTGGAAAAGGAAATCCACGTGGACCAGGCCGGCAGAACCTTACAAGTTCTCGAAAGGGAAACGTCAAAAAGCGGAAAAATCGTAAAAGAAATAATCAAAAACGCAGACGACGAACTTCTCAACAGTGTCGAATTCGACTACGATAACCAGGGTAGACTGAACAAAAAGGAGTGGTTCGACGCCAAGGCGAAACGAACAAAGGTCTGGGAATACGAATATGAAAAATCAAACAAGGACCCTTTACGGATAATCTGGCGAGACGAACGTAACAAGCCATACGGTCAAGTGGAACTCAAGTACGATGAAAAGGGCAACATCACAAAGGAAATATCCAAGGATCGAACCGGAGACGTAATTCGATCGATCAACTATCATTACTTCTACGGCTGATAGGTCCAAGCCAACTTCCAGTTCTTCAAGGGGTGAACCGGGATAACAGCGTAAAAGGTAAGTGAAATGGGTAAATACGTGGATACTGGTAACACAGCATAGAAAACATTAGCTAAGAATATCGTCTAGAATACGTATTAGCTGTGTTAATAATCTAAAGTGCCCTTCAATCTTATGATGGGATACGTCAATAACCTGGAGCATGAATGCGCTTAGTCAGGAAAGCGGAAATGCGTGATGTGGATGCACGTGCGATAAGTGAGTTTTCAATCCCCTCCCTTTTACTGATGGAGAATGCAGGCAGGGGTGTAGCCGAAACAATCGAAGAATACTTCACCCCGGAGAATCTTTCGGTTCTTGTCATATGCGGAAAAGGCAACAACGGCGGTGATGGATTCGTGGTCGCCCGTCATCTGGCCAACTCCGGTGCCGAGGTTGAGATAATCCTTCTTTCTAAGATTTCAGAACTTAAAGGTGATGCCGAAACAAATGCCAAGATAGCCCGAAAATCGGGAATACCTATCGACGAGGTTACGACCGAGGATGACCTTGCATGCTGGAAAGCTTCCATCTCCGATTTCGAGGTGATCTGCGACGGGATATTCGGAACCGGGTTCAAAGGCTCACCCAAGGGGTTGGCAAAGTCTGCTATAGAACTTGTTAATTCCGCCTCGTCTTTCATAGTCAGCATAGATATTCCCTCGGGCATAGAGGCTGACGGTTGTGAACCGGAATGTGCGGTCAGTGCCGACCTTACGGTTACGATGGCTTATCTCAAACCTAGCCATCTTCTTTACCCTGCAAGAGATTACTGCGGAGATATCTGGGTGGCCGATATCGGCATACCCAACCCCCTGATTGACGCTGAAGGAAGGCTGCGATTGATGACGGCAGAGGACGCCTGTCTTCTTATTCCTGAAAGAGTTCCCTGGGGAAACAAGTCGACCTTTGGAAAGGTGTTGATTCTCGCCGGCTCAAAGGGCATGAGTGGTGCGGCAAGGCTTGCATGCGAGGCGGCCTTGAGGACCGGAGCGGGTCTTACCTATCTGGGTTTTCCTGAAACCTTAAGCGAGGTACTCGATACAAGCCTGTTGGAAACGGTCAAGCGTCCCTTACCCGATACAGGAGACGGTCATCTGGGTCTGCAGGCATTTGCCGATATTTCAAAGATCGCCGACGAGGTAAAGCTGCTTGCCATGGGACCGGGTCTCGGCACGCATCCGGAAACGGTAGCATTAGTGAAGAAGCTGCTAGTGGAATGGAAGAAACCGATGATTGCAGACGCCGATGCAATAAACGCTATCGCTACAGAACCCGGACTTCTGGAAGGGAAAAAACCGCCGATAATTCTCACCCCTCATCCCGGGGAAATGGCAAGATTGATTGAAGGGAAAGCACATGAAATCGACATTAACCGTCTGGATGTCGCCGAGGAATACGCCCGGAAGTGGAGTTCGGTTCTGGTTCTAAAGGGAGCACCTACCATCACCGCCTGTCCTGATGAGGTTTGGGTCAATTCCACAGGCAATTCCGGTCTTTCATCGGGAGGAACCGGAGACGTACTTACGGGTACAATCGCGGGTCTTGCCGCCCAGGGTTTGCCCTTAACCCAGGCTGCACGTTTGGGTGTTTGGCTGCACGGGAGGGCTGGAGACCTTTCCGCCGACGAGTTAGGTGAACACTCGGTCGTTGCCGGTGATTTGCTGTATTACTTACCGGAAGCTATGCTTTCGGCATGTGAAGAACGAGAAGAGGAAACCGATTAAAGGGAGATAAGGAATGGGCATCATGCTCGTGCTGCTCGCATATATATATGATCCGGCGGACTGGCAGCATTACCCCGATTTTAATGAAATACGCAACTTCACCGCAGATGCCTTCCATACGGTCTATGCGGTAACTTCAAATGCCATCTTAGAGCTCGATGAACAATCGAACCTTCCCGGGAAGGTATATACATCAGGCCAAAGACTACCTACACCGATTCATTTAGCCCTCTTCGATAACGACAGGCATTACTTCTGGATAGCGACCGAACAAAACCTGTTATACACCTTCCCGGTAATCGGTGGATTTCCGAGCAGGATTCCGGTTTCAAATAATGGTTCGGTGGAAAGAATAGGCTTGGATGAAAAATACGTATACTTCGACTTCGGTTCGGCCGTAACAGCGATTAACAAATACACCCAATCGGAGGAGCAGGCTTCGCCCGGGGGCAACGTAACATGGGTCTATTCCGCCCCCACCTCAGATATACGCGACAAATATCCTTTCCTCGCCCCCTGGTTCATTACAGACATCGAGATGTACCCTTTTAACCGGGTCTTCCTGCACAGAACAAAGGCTTACGTATCCGCACCGGGATACGGATACATCGTCTACTCGACGCAGGGGTGGCAGGAGTTGACCAGATACCGGGGGCTGAAAACGACCGGTGTCCATTCGCTTTTCACCACCGACGGATCACTCTACGCGGTAGGGCTTAACGGGATTTCCGAACTTTCCTTTGATGAAGAGACGTTCGTGTTCCACCGATTCGACAACTGGGGCACTACAAAATACGAAACCCCGATCTGGAGTAAAGGGGCATACTCCAAGCTGCGCCGGATTAATTTCCATAAATTCAGGTTAATTGATGATTATCTGTTCCTTCTAGAGGGCGAAGACGCCTACGTTCTGAATATCCCTTCAGGAAAGCTGTCGGACATCGTCACCAATCGCTGGATATACGATGTGGATTTTCATGAAGATACACTTTTCTTCGCAACCGACGAAGGTGTATTCTATACATCACTTCCAGACGAAATCCCCACTCCACTATCCGACGAACGAACCAAACTTACAGCAGACGACGTTTACGGTATTGTCCGCGGGGAAGGCGCACGCTACTTCTGGACCGGACGTATGTTGGTAAAACAAAGCCCGGAAGGCTGGAAATACTATACCCGTCCCTCTTACCTGCCTGCACCCCAGGAGGCCATTGCAGGACGAGACAGTCTTATTATTTTGGGCGGCGAAGACGGTCTGGTTATATACAACCCGGAAGACTACTTCGAAAGGCGGCTGACAAAAGAGGAGGGATTGCTTTCCAACAAGGTTACCGCCCTTCACTTGCAGGACGATTATCTTTGGATAGCTACCGATGCAGGCCTGCAGAGGTTTGACTTGAATGCGGTACTGCCTTAATTTACTTCCCCGGGTAAGACTTCCTTCAAGTTTGAGACTATCCCTTCACGTTTTCCTTAAATCTTTTCCCTCTCGGTGATAAAGAGAAGCATTAAGAAAACTTGATTTCTTTTAAGTTAATGGGTAAGATGGATACAGAAAAAACCTCAACCTTATCCTGCTTATCCTGAACGGCAGAGCAAGAAGGAGTGATGAATGGCTGAAGAACTTCGCGGAACCTGCGGGGTAGATTGCACAAAATGCGATGTTTACCACGCGACGCTCACAGACGACGACAAACTCAGGACAAAGTGCCTGCCGGCCTGGCAGAAAACGGCAAAAGAGCACTGGGGTAAAGAACTAACTCTGGCCGACATTAACTGCAAGGGATGCATTGGGACCGAGGAAGCGATATTCTCGCCCACCTACTGCCCCATGCCGCGCTGCGCCAAGAAAAGAGGATTTACCTCATGCGGCCAGTGCCCGGACTGGAAGACCTGCGGCTGGCTGAGCATGCTGCATGCCGACTGCCCGGAAGCACGTGAGTATTTATTGAGTCAGGAGTAATCATAATCTCCTCCCCCTTGATGGGGGAGGATGCCTTTCCGAAGGAAAGGTAGGAGGGGGAGATTACCGAATCAACACCACCTTGGATACCCTCTCAAGGTGTCCGGACTGCTTAGTCAGGAGTAACACTTCCAGTCATTGTGAGGAAATAACGTGATCGAAACTCGAATGCGATGAACGTTAATGAATATTCTCCCCTCCCCCTTCCCCCTCCACCGGAGACTGTCGGATATGTCCAGAAAACCACAGATACCTACAAAACGAGTTTTTGACAAGTTCTTTATTTACGCGACCTACCGCTTTGGCCTTTTTTTTAACGCTCTGTGTCTCGGAGCCTCTGTGGTTACTTTTCCGAAAACCTCCCGAGGAAGGGGAATTTCCATAGTTTCATCTAAACCGGCGAAAAACAAGCTAAGAGCATGTCCTCCACAATTGAAGAACACCATCTAAGGTGTGAACAAACAGTGTGGCGTGTGGCGCAGACACTCCTGTCTGCGGATCGAAGCACACCGATTGCCCGAAACCTTAACCTGAATCATTACGTCTCAGAAAGTATCATGAAGCTCATGTATTTGCTTGTACTTATATCGATTTGGGGGACGGTCTTCGCTTCCGCCCCGGATACCCGCCTGGAAACCTCAATAACCAGGCGATTATCAGTAGGCATCAATCCCCTCAAACCGTTCATGGGACTGCCAAATATTGAACTCGAATACCAGCTAATCCGCAGGTTTTCAGTTCACGCCTTCACCGAGTACTGGGCGTACAACACTTTCCTCTCCCCGGATGAAACGCATCCTGACTTGGTAATAAGAACAGGTCCACGTTATTACTTCTATTCACCTGTTGAATCAGCAAACGTCTCCGGTTTCTTTGCCGGAATACCGCTGGGATACGTATGGTTTGAGGGGAATTTACACCAAAGCGCCTTGACCCTGGGCGCGGAACTAGGTTATAAGTTCTTGTTAGGTAAACGCTTCTATGCCCTTCCGCGAGGACTCCTTACCTATCCTCTTGATTCAGATAAAATTTTACCCGGCTTCGAGATACTACTCGGTGTTAGAATATAAGGCAAAAAACCTACGGAATACTAACTCCCACCTCGACCCAGCCCGAGGTTACCTCGGCCTCTTCACGAGTTTTTCCCATATAGTAAAGCTTGACGTTTAATTCCGAAGTATTGTCAACGCTGTCTGATTTGGTAAACTTAGCCGTGACCGAATCACCTTCCGGATCGACAGGAATCTGGTATGAAGCCGAGGTGATAACTGAAAACCAACGTCGTGAAGTTTCCTTCGGAAACTTCTAAAATCTCAGTCGAAGACTGAGATTACTCATCAGGAGTCGATATCTTCACCCGAACGAAGTTAGGATCGCGCCTGGCGCACATCAGACCTGTGCAGGCAAAGACGACGAATACTGCGATTATTATTGTTCGATTCAAATTCCCCTCCGGTTTGGGTTAATGAACTCTAAATAGCAGATTATTCTAAATACCCCATCGTCATATCCATGACAGCGGCGATATTTTCCTTATCCCTGCTGTAAGCTGACGAAGAAACTTCCTTGTTCATTTCGTCGAAGTATTTCCCGGTAACCGATTTCACCTCAGGCGAGGTTGCCAGATAGGTGTATGTTCGCGCCATCTCTTCAGGTGTCATTGAGGATTTGCTTTTCATGGAGTAAGCTAACTTCTGAGTCTTGGATAGATTTGGATAGCGCGAGAGATCGATTTTCACGTTCGTGACCCGGATACAATTCACCGTTATAGGTGTTTCCTTCAGTTTTTCTGCAAGCCAATAGGTGTACATCACCTGGGCAATTTTGGACTGGTAATACGCCTTCTGTACGCTGAACCGTCTGTTTTTAAACTCCGGATCATCAAGACTCACCTTCAGGAACGGATGCACAACAAGCCCCTTCGAGGCAATGGTTATTACGCGGCCTTGTTTGCTGCGCTTCAGCTTCTGTATCAGAAGATTGGTTAACAGCACCGGACCCAGGTGATTGGTCGCCCAGACCGTCTCGATACCTTCAGGCGAATACGCAGGCTTTTTTCTGGTGATATCGAAATCCGCTGCGTTGTGAATCAATACGTCAATGTGATTATAGGTTAGCGC
>WJJO01000344.1 GCA_014729665.1 Caldifarciminota bacterium | reverse complement strand
GTGGTACGTCTGGCAGAACTTTTGACCTTGGCTAATCCCGAGCCCAAGTTCAGGCAATCTGAGAAGATACCATTGGTTTTCTGCGGCAACGAGGATGCACGAATCCTCATAACCCGGACACTTGCCGATAACTTCGATATATGGATAGTAGATAACGTCAGACCCGATACCGAAACCACCAATACCGGCCCGGCCAAGGAGAAGATTCACGAACTTTTCATGGAGAACGTGATGGAACGCGCGCCCGGATATGCGGGATTAAAGAAGTGGGTCTCGGCAGATATTATCCCTACCCCGGCAGGTGTAGAAAAGATCCTCAGGCTTTATGCCGAGAACTCGAAAGAGAACATCTTGATGGTTGACATGGGTGGAGCGACTACAGATATCTTCTCGAATATTTCAGGCGACTACCACCGAACCGTCGCCGCCAATATCGGTATGAGCTACTCTGTGTCTAATATCATGGCCAGGGCGGGTATTGAAAGGATAATGCGTCATCTTCCGGAAGTTTTTGATGAGGTCGAGGTACGCGACTACATAGGGAATAAGACCCTTAATCCTACTTATGTTCCGGACTCCGATGAGGAACGCAGGATCGAACAGGCTGCAGCAATCGCCGGTCTTGAGGTGGCGTGGGAGCAGCACCGTGAGATGAACTTCAAGATAGCCCGACTGGGTTGGCTCGATAAGAGGAAGAAAATTCAAGATTACAATAAATTTGAGGATACCTTTTATGCGACATCCGAGAAGTACTTCCAGCTTTCGGACGTGGATGTAGTCATTGGTGCGGGCGGTGTGCTTTCACACGCCGAGACTGCCGATGAGGTTTTCTGGATGCTTACCGAAGGTTTCAAGCCCAGGGGTATCACCAAACTTACCCTGGATAAGTCTTTTAAGAGTCCGCATCTCGGGGTGTTGGCAACGGTGAATCCTGATGCCGCACTTGAGCTTTTTACTGCCGAATGTCTGGTGGAGATAGGCTGGGTCGTTGCACCTACGGGAAGGATGTCTGCAGATAAACCGGCGCTCGAGGTAACCGATGGAGATACAGGCAAATCCCGTACTATGGTCGGCGGTGACATGCTGTATCTGGGAAAAGGCGGTGAACTTAAGATAACACTTCGAGACAAGGTGTGCATAAAGGGTGATCAAAAGGAATATACGCTTAAGACAAAACTCCCCGTACTCCTCGATTGCCGGGGTCGCCAGGAGAAAACAATTAAGCGTGCGGAGATGCTTGATAATCCCCTGTCCAAGTCGGGTATTGATGAATTCAGCCCGAAACTCGGTAAGCTGGTATCCGGCATCAAGGCCTCCAGGCCGGAGATAGTTAAGGGTGATTTTGATATAGAAAGACGCTTGCCTTACGAGGGGCAGATATTTGCTACCCGTCGCCAGAATGTAAAACCCGATGATGTGATCGGCGAGAACCGTTTTGCCCCGCCCAGGCTTTACATACTGGACTTAAACCGCATAGCAGGCTATTCCCGGCCGTTGAACGAAGAGGAGATTAAGGAGGGTCTTCTGGTCGCCGAAGGCGACAACGTATCCCTGGGGCAAGGTGTTTTTAAGGTCAAGCCCGAAGGTCTCGGGATACCGTACAGGTACGATTCGCCTGTACGCGGAAGGGTATCCAGGATTGAACCCCAGGGATTAATAATCTTAAGGGAGATTCAGGACTACGACGGAAGGCCGCATACCGTTAACATTGCCAAACAACTGGACGTAAAACCGAATCGTATAGGTCCTTACATGAAGGTTAAGGAAGGTGATTTCGTGGATAAGGACAGATTGATTGCCCAGCGTATGGAATCAGGCGCGCCGCACTTAGTTAAGACGCCTACAACCGGTACGGTTAAGGAGATAGATACCGAGAAGGGTTTTGTAACCGTTCAGTACGATATCAATCCGATTCCCTTGAAGGCGTTCGTCGGAGGTGAGGTTGTTGAAGTCAAACCCAATCACGGGGTTAGAATAAAAGGGAACGGAACGACCCTTTACGGTATCATCGGCTTCGGGGGTGAGGACTGGGGAAGGATTGCCGTTCTTACAGACGTCAGGGATATGGACTCGGCTATGTCGGGAAAGATAGCGGTCATAGATAAGGCTATAGACGAAGAGTTTCTTAGAAAAGCGACCGAGGTCAAGGTTCGAGGCATAATAGCTCCATCGATACATAACGCAGACTGGGTAGGTTACTACGGAAAAGAGATCGGAGTAGCCCTTACAGGAGACGAGGAGATACCGTTTACGCTGGTACTTACCGAAGGCTTCGGAAATTCACCCATGAATGAGGTCTATCGAAACTATTTAATGAAGGTGCACGGTAAACACGCATCCATATCCGGAAGGACTCAGATTCGAGCAGGGGTTAGCAGGCCCAGGATAATCGTAAACGATTAAAAAAGGAGACATAAATAGCCAGGAAGAGAATTCTAATAATCGGCGGAACCAGGTTCCTGGGTAGGCATCTCGTTGATGCAGCACTCGAATCCAGATGCAAGGTTACGCTTTTCAACCGGGGCAAAACCAACCCCGACCTGTTCCCGAATGTAGAGACGATAAAAGGTGACAGGGCCACAGACCTCGGAAAGCTGGGGGACAGAAAATGGGATGTCGTCATCGATACCTGCGGTTACGTGCCTAGGGTGGTTGCCAAATCGGTAAAGAACCTCGAATCCCGTGTAGGTCAATACGTATTTATCTCGACGATAGGTGTTTATAATGAGCACTGGAAAACCGGGCTTGATGAAAACTCCGCTCTCTTTGAACTTCCGGAACCTACGGAGCAAGTCACGGAGCAAACATACGGCCCGCTCAAGGCGTTGTGTGAGAAGGAGGTTTTAAGGGTGTTTCCGGAAGGCAATAACGGATTAATCGTCAGACCCGGACTTATCGTGGGCCCGTGGGACCCTACCGATCGCTTTACCTACTGGGTCGAGAGGGTGGAGCGCGGGGGAGATGTACTGACACCCGGCCCGCCGGAAAGGCCGGTGCAGTTCATCGACGTCCGGGATCTTGCAGAGTGGATTGTTTGGATGGTGAAAAAGGCTCGTTCGGGCATTTACAACGCCGTTGGCCCACATGATGAGATGACGATGACCAAATTCCTTAATATCTGTAAAGAGGTTACCGCATCGGATGCGGGTTTCACATGGGTATCCGAGGAGTATATTGAAAAAGAGGAAATACCCCTACCAGTATGGGTGCCGAAATCTTATCTCGGATATGCTACGGCCGATAATCGGAAGTTTTCAGACCTGGCAAAACTTCGAGACGCGGAGGAAACGGTTGCAGATACCCAGCTCTGGTTCAAGACCCGGCGCGGAGAAGAACCGATGAAGGCCGGCCTGACGCCTGAGAAGGAAGCTGAACTATTGAAAAAGTGGCATCTTAAACATACCTGAAAGAAGCGGTACAATACTTTGATTAATCCAAATTAAGTTGTATCAAGGAGTGCAGTGCAATTGAGGATGTTATTTCCCCTTGATATCACCGGTGATAGGGGTATAAT
>WJJO01000343.1 GCA_014729665.1 Caldifarciminota bacterium | reverse complement strand
CCCGAATCCTATCCTCTCACCCTTAGGTTCGGTGAACCCCCCTATCACCAGTTCCTGCCGGTTGACGCACTTGAACTTGAGCCATTTTCTCGACCTTGAGTGAACGTAGGTAGAAGAGGCGTCCTTGGCTATCACCCCTTCCCAGCCCTTTTTGCAGGCCTGGCTGTGGAACTTTTCGCCTTCCCGGTTACGGTGGGTGGTGAATCTCAAGGGATCATCAAATTTTAATGTCCTGCGAAGGATGTTCTTGCGCTGCCTGAATCCAAGACCGGTAAGGTCGTATCTATCGAGGTGAATGATATCGAATATATAGTAATAGACCTTTACACCTGAATTTCTGGCTTCGGCTTCCGAGTTTACGTGCATTCTGCCCTGAAGTCGTGAGAAATCGGTCACCGTACCGGAGAACGCCACAACCTCGCCGTCAACGATGAAATCAGTTGACATCTGGTTTTTGAGGGCGTCTGCCAGTTCAGGATACTGGATGTTAAGCTTCTTTCTATTCCTGCTTAAGAGCCTTACGTTGTTGCCCTTCTTGAAAGCAAGACAGCGCTCCCCGTCGAGTTTCCGTTCGAACATCCAGCCGGAATCGGAGAAGTATTCATCTGTCAGGGTGGCCAGCATGGGGGATAGCCAGGACGGCTGTTTTTTTCTGCGAAGATTATCCTTGACTTCAGGATCTAGGTTTTTGAGCAGTTGGCGCACGTTTCTCCTTTCTAACCTGAAACAACAATGAATACAAGTACTGCGGTACCTGAAAGCACCAAAACCAACAGAGTCAACAGCCAAAGCGGGGTCATCCTTATTCTTTCTTGACTATGGTTCTCGAGAATCCTCCAGGTCCGGTAGTAGCTCCATAGGGCTAAAAGGAACACCCCTGCGCCGGCAGCCGTGAATATTAAACCCAGCCAGCCGGTTAACGGGCCGGTTTTGGATAAAAGCTCGGCTATGCCCAGTCCCGCGGCCAGGGCAGCGATGCCGGTTCTTATCCATGCCGAAAAGGTTCTTTCCGCTGCCAGGAGGTTGCGCTGACGGGCGAGCAGTATGCGTTCGTTGGATTCTTTAGCCTTCAATCCTTCTCCTTGAGGTCTATGGGGCAGGATGCCGAGTTCCATCCCGAAAGTCCGCCCAGAACTACCCTAAGATCGTTGTAACCGTGTTTGGCTAGAAACGAGGCTGCTATCATGGAGCGCATCCCCGATCCGCAGAAAACGGTGATCTTTTTATCCTTGGGTATCTCCTCCAAGCGTTCAGGAATCAGGGTTACGTGTATTTCAAGGGCTTCCGGTATCCGGCCCCTGGATTCGATTTCGTCCGGACCGCGCACGTCGAGTATCAGTGTATTATCCCCGGTATCCAGCTTCCGGCAAAGTTCCTGCACGTTAACTGTCCTTATCGAACAACTGGGTTCTCCAGACATGTGCCATGAAAGCATTCCGCCTGCAAGCGCGCCTGCGATACTATCGTAGCCTATCCTGACGAGTCGCCTGACGATATCGGCTGGGTCGTTATCCTCGGTCACCAGAAGTATGGGTTTGTCGTATGGGATAAACCAGCCTGCGAAGCTTGCCAACCCTCCTTTCCATATGGACTGCGAATAGGGGATATGAGCTGAACCGAACCCCAACTCCATTCTGGTATCAAGAATGAATGAATCCTTGATCTTATCGGAGAACTCAGCTGCCGAAAGCGCCGGGGGAACCGGCAGTGAACCCAGGATTGGAGCGCCCTCCAGATTGTGTTTTTCCATCATCCTGAAGTAGGGCGGGCGTTCGAGCTCTTTTGCGACGTTAGAGATAAACTCATTCTTGTCCTTATACTGGAGTTTGGGATTGTATCTGCGTTCAAGGCCGATTGTTGTCCAGGTTCTTTCAGCTATCTCGGAACCGCAAACCGAGCCGGACCCGTGGGCGGGACAGACTATAACCCCGTCTCCCAATGGAAGGAGCTTCTTGAAGATGGATTCATATAGCATGCCCGCCATCTTCTCCGCCTTGTCCATTCCCATGAGGTCGATCCTGCCCGCATCTCCTGCGAAAAGTGCGTCGCCTGTAAAGCACACCCATGGGTTACCGTCAGGATCGTAAAGCAGATAACTCATCGAACCCGGAGTATGTCCGGGGGTTGAGAGCGCTTTTATCTTAAAAGCACCGACCTTCCAGACCTGATCCTCTTTAACAGGTTTGCCGTACGCATAGGGGAGTTCGGAATCGGCATGCCATATCTGTGCGCCTGTCCTTGCGGCCAGTTCTGCTGAGCCGATGACGTAGTCCTCGTTACGGTGGGTCTCGAGGATGTGTGTTATCCGCATCCCGTTTTCCCGCACGAGATCCACGTACACCCCGCAGTCACGGCGGGGGTCAATGACCACCGCCGTGGTGCCTGCTCCTATCATGTAGGAGTAATGTGCCAGTCCTTCGGATTCGATGCGTTCGAAAAGCACTACTACCTCGGGTTCTTGCCGGTTACCGTTTCCTGATCACGGGCAACCCACTCTGTAAAGGAGCCTTCGTATATCTTGACCTTGGGGAAGGAAAGATAGAAGTTAAGAAGGTTGAACTCGTTGGTTGCTTCCCTGCCTGTACCGCAGGAGCAGACAACCTGTTTGTCTTGCGATACACCGTGTTTGTCGAGTATGGAACGGATATCCGAATCCGATTTCAGAAGGGTGGGATTAATATCTTCCATCAGGCTCTTCCAGGGAAGGTTGACCGCACCCGGGATGTGACCGGGTTTACGCCAGGGACCCTGGCCTTCGTACACGTCTGCAGGCCTGGCATCCAGTACAATCACGTTATCCTTATCTTTTAACTCCTTGAACTCATCGAATCCGATGAAGTAATCGGAGCGTACCTCCACCCCGAAATCGGATTCGGATACGTCGGGGTAGGTTTGCTCCAGTGGCTTCCCTTTATCTTTCCACTTGTCTATTCCACCGTCGAGAACGTAGACGTTGTCGTGGCCGAACCTTACCAGGGTATAGGAGACCATGGTCTGCTCCAGGCCGTCGCCCCAGCCCTTGAACGGGCCTTTGCCGGTGTAGACAACTACCGGGATATCCTTCTTCAAACCGAGTCTTCTGAAAAGCATCTGGATAATCTCGGGCTGCACGTACTGGGCCGGAAGCCCGTCCATAGGTACCCTCAAAAGGCCCTGGTTCATGTACCGGGCCCCGGGGATGTGCTCTTGAATGTAATCGTGAACGTTGGGCTGGGTATCGAGGATCATTATTTTATCATCGAGATGCTCCGCCAGCCAGTAATCGTCTACCCATTTCACGGGTCCTTTGCCGTGTGGATATTTCTTTGACATACTCTTCTCCTTTGTTTTAAATCGCCCTGATCGAACCGCGAAGTCCTATGCTCACAGGGCTTTTTTTCTCGAGATATTTCCGCAACGCGGTAATTGCGTCTGTCTTCAAATCCTTTCTACTGCTTCCGTACTTGGCAGGAACACCTTGCGTAGTCACGAAGGCCGCCTGGTAGGTTTTATCGGCCTTCACCTCCCGGTTGCCCGCGAACAACTTTTGAATGCGTTCGCCCTTGGGATTCTCCAGCTTGGCGTATACGTTTATGCCGGCACATCTCTTGACGTAGCCTCCCATCTGTTTGTAAGGATCACGGGAGAAGGTTCTTTCCAGGTTTTCCTCCATCATCGCCCACAGCTCCTCTCCCGAGAGTACACAGGTAGATACCGGAGGATTTACTGGTATGATGTTGTAGAGATCGTTGAGGGTAACCGGACCGGGCGGTATGGGCGCGCCGTAGCGCCAGCCGTTAGAGAACGCCATCTCTACGCCGGTTTCCTCGATAAGGGAATCGAGAAGGAGATTGTCCATGCTCGATTCCAGGACCAGGCTTCTGTCAAGCGGAGTCAGGGTCTGGCCCGCCACCCGGGACAGCTCTCCCCGATAGGGTGCCAGTGCTTCATCTACGAGTTCCCCGACCTGTGGGTCGGGTTCCACGCTCTTATCGACCGCTATCAGCTCATGGTGATAGCCGGTGACGCCTTTATTTTCCACTTCCACGTCCAGCTTGCCCAGGAAAGAACCATGGCACCCCGACTGGATGATGATGGTATCGTTAATTAGAGCAGGCTTGAACATCCGGTTATGGGTATGACCGGAGAGCAACACGTCAATACCTTCAACCTCCCGAGCCAGTTTGGCTTCCTGGGGGAATCCCAGGTGAGAGATCACAACGATAAGATCGACCTTCTCCTGGTTTCTTAATTTATCGATGTATCGGGGAAGTTCTGCATTCCCCAGGCTGAAGTAGATACCTTTGCTGAACTCGCTTGGCATAACCTTGTCCACGATGGTTGCGGCAATTCCGATAACGCCTACACGCAAACCGCCTATTTCGTTGATCCTGTAGGGTTCAAATACCAGCTCATCTGATGCTTCGTGATAGCAGTTTATGGCAAGTATCGGATAGGAAAGCTGACCTGCAAGCTCCTTGAACCTTTCCGGGCCGTAGGCGAACTCCCAGTGGGCGGTCATCGCGTCGAAACCAATCGAGTTGAGGATGGGTACCATCACCTCACCCCTGGTTGCAACCGCCGGACAGGTCCCGTGGAAGGTATCACCGCAGTCGAAAGTCATCACGCTGCCTTCATTCTCTTTGCGGATGCGATTTATCATCCCGGCTATCCGCGAGAATCCGCCTGCGGTTCTGTACTCTGCAGTGTTCCCTTTCCAGAAATACTCGGGATGGGGTTCGAGATATGAGTGGGTGTCGTTGAGCTGGATTATGGTCAGGCTTTTACCCATCTGCTTCCCCTTCATCTGCTTGGATTTCTTCAAGCTTCCTGCCCGATATGACGGATTCAGGCTCGGTACTCACTGGGTTCCTGCGGGCGTCTGCTTCCTCGTCGTCCATCTTGATAAGAAGCCACCTTGAATCCTTGCCCTTTCCGGTCCGGATGAGGGCGTATCCTCCTTTTAGCTTCTCGCCCTCCAGCCAAACCTCCACCTTGCCGTCTTCAACTGATTCCGGCATGGACACAGGATCATCTTCCTTTTCCGCCCGCAGGTTCCGGTAGGGCCCGATGTCCCACACCATGACCGTACCTGCACCGTACTCCCCTTCGGGTATGACACCTTCGAAATCCGCATAGTCTGCAGGATGATCCTCGGTGGGCAAAGCCAGTCGTTTTACGGATTTATCGGTGGACGGCCCTTTGGGCACCGCCCATGATTTCAATACGCCGTCGACCTCCAGCCGGAAATCGTAATGGAGGTTTGATGCATCGTGCTTCTGTATTACGAACACCGGGTTCTTGTGTTTCGGTCCCGGCTTCCCGGAAGGTTCTGGAGTCTTGCCGAAATTGCGCTTCTCTCTGTACTCGGCAAGCGGATCTTTTCTATCCACGTGTTCTCCAATCATCCCCTGCGAAAAATCTTACCGGATCGAGCTTGAGTACCCCTGGTTTTGTACGGGTAAGCCTGTTGAGGTTTATCTTCAACTGCCAGATCAATCTATCGAGCCTGTGTCCAGGCTTCAAGACTTTCGGTATCTGAACCTTGTACTGCCCGTTACCCATAACCGTCTGATGAGGTTCACGGATTAAAATGCCGAACCCGAAGCATTTGAGTGTATTGATGATCCTCTTCCAACCAGGTAAATGCGTATCTCTATTGTAATTACTCATCTACTTTTCCTTATTCTTCTTTTCTTCCTGGTCGTCTTTTTTATCTCCTTTTGGCGGCACCTTGGGAGGCTCGGGTGGTTTCTTTGGAGGTGGTTTGGGCGGAGAAGGTGGAGGTGGTTCGGGCGGTTCTTCAGGTGGAGGCGGCTCAGGGGGAACGGTGGGCGGTCTTTTGGGCGGTTTCCGTGGTGGATACATCACAGCTCCTCGATTAAATCAGTCGTTTTCTGCTTCGTGAAGGCCTATCCAGCCATCCAGTAATACGGTTCAGGTTTCCGGTAAGGGTGGTTGTTCCCGAATACCTTCTGAAGATAGGGCGAAGTGCTTCTCGCATCTGTTTCTCCGAGTCTTCGGGGATTTTACCCCGGCTAACGGTAAGTTCATGATCGCCGTCGCTTAAGGTTTTTTCTTTACCGTTATCCCTGGTTATCTCAAAACCCATATCCAGCAGGGCCTCTAT
>WJJO01000342.1 GCA_014729665.1 Caldifarciminota bacterium | reverse complement strand
GAACGGGTAGAGCTCATCAACCCCCAGGGAAAGCACCGCATGATGGATAAGCTCGGATTCAGGTACACCGATGGATTTCCCCATCTTGTTCAAGTAATACTTGCCGGCATCGAGCAGCGCCTGTTTGGGGATGAGTCCAACAAGCTCGGAGCCGGTAACCCGGGCACCCCGTTTTTCGGCCTGCTTGATGCACTCGTCGAAGACCTTGTGGATGGGCGTTAGCTTGTAGTTGGTGAAGTTTATGGAAATCTGCGCCCTGCCGTACTCCTCGATAACCCAGCCTACCGCCTTGCAGTGGGTAAAGATACCGGGTTTCTTAAGCGCCTTTCCGTTCTCATCACGGATGATTTTGCCGTCCTTGTCGCGCTTGGCACGACCCTTTTCCCTTATGTCCAGAGCAATATCATGTGCTATCTTGCGGTCGCGTGTATTCAGATTGATATTGTAGGCTATCAAAAATTCCCTTGCGCCCACAGCGGTTGCCCCGGCCTTGGGGTTAAACTTTGCAGGACCGAAATCGGGTTTCCAGTAATCGGCGTCTTCCCCGGTGAACCGGGCTTCCAGGCCTTCATACTGCCCCTTGCGAACGTTGGCCAGGTTCTTCCATTCCTCCTTGGACGCCGCCTCCTCGTAGAGATAAACCGGAATCTCGAGTTCATCACCTATCCTTTTACCTACCTTCCTTGCTATCTCGGCGCAGTCCTCCATCGTAACACCGGCTACAGGTACAAAAGGACACACGTCTATAGCGCCCATTCTGGGATGCGCCCCTTTCTGGCTGCGCATATCGATTACCTCCGATGCCTTCTTGACCAGCTGGAATGCGGCTTCTGCCACCCCGTCCGGATTTCCGATAAAGGTGATAACCGTCCGATTCGTTGCCTCACCGGGATCGACGTCGAGTAGTTTTACGCCCTTAACCTTTTCGACTACTGAAGTTACGGCATCAATCTTGACCTTATCCCTTCCTTCGGAAATATTAGGTACACATTCTACAATCTTCATTCAACCTCCTTGGGGAATTCAATTCATATTTCTCGTTTATTCTAGTGAGTCAGACGGGCAAGTCAAGGAATGAGGTGCTTATGTGAATCTGAACGGAAACGATTGCAGGAAATATACTGCGGATGCTTTATGCGCTCAGACTTAATATATCAGCGTAATGCTGCCCTTCAGGCTTGACGCTTTTCGTATAGCCGGTATACTATTTATATGAGCCCTGACCTTTCAAATATCGATGCGGGGAAAAAGTACAAGGTAGATATCGAGGGGGTTAGTTACGAGGTTGAGGGGGGGCAGATAATCTCTGCCGTGTGCCCCAAGTGTAAAGGCGCGGGGATGACGTCTGAGGAGGGGAAGGAGCCCGAGATGTGCCCGGTTTGCGGAGGTATGGGTATGTACGACTACTCCCAGGCGAAGAGTATTTCCGAAGCCTGAGGGTATCTGAGATTCCATCCGGATATTGAGATATCCTTGTGATAATCCGTTCGTCTCCACTTATTACTGATTGAAATCTTGACAATACAGACATCGAGGGTAAGCTGTAATATGGAAACATGGGGAATCGTGATTACCATAGGGGCGATAATCTTCGGCCTAACAGGTGTGGTATTTCTGTTCTGGGGGTGGAACAGGAAGAACAGGGGACTGGATGCACCCCTTCATTTCATCATTGCAGCCGCAGGCGGGCTGCTGTTCGCGGGACTCATATACCTGGGTGCAAGGCTTGGGTTGTTGTGGTGAGGGTATTTTATTAAGGTATAAGAAAGCTTGATTTACCACAGAGGCACCGAGACACAGAGGGTTAGAAAGGACAGAACGGTAAGTCTCGCGAAAAATTCTTGCCAAAACCTGTTTTGCAGGAAATTTGTGTACGTTTTGTGACGAAGTCGATCTGTGGTTTTCCGGGTTTATCCGACAGTCTCTTGACGGGGGGTAGGGTGGGGGGTGATTACCCACCCCTTACTCCCCTCCCGTCGAGATAGGAAAAATTACGCATCCACATTTCTTGACTTCCACCCAATCCTTCGTAAAATCGGTCATGAAAGACGTTGCCGGTTTCGTAAACCAATCCATCGAAAAGCTTATGAAAGATATAGAAGGAACCGCCATTATAGCATGTTCGGGCGGGGTCGATTCGACCACCGCGGCGGCATTGGTTAACACGGCAATCGGCGAACGGCTTGTAACCGTGTTCGTGGATACAGGTTACCTAAGAAAGGGTGAATCCGAACGCGTGCAGGAACTGCTCAAAGGTATGGGGTTGAACCTTCATTTCGTTGATGCTTCCGATGAGTTCTACAAGGCCCTGCGAGGTGTTACCGATCCCGAACGCAAGCGAAAGATAATCGGAGGTATGTTCATCAAGGTGTTCGAGCGGGAGGCTGAAAAGGTTGATGCCGATACCCTTATTCAGGGAACTATAGCGCCCGACTGGATCGAGTCCGGAGGCCAACTGCGCGACGTGATAAAATCCCACCACAACGTGGGCGGTCTGCCTGAAGAAATGAAGATGAGGTTGGTCGAACCGTTACGCGACCTTTACAAGGACGAGGTCAGGAAGGTGGCGCGCCATCTTGGATTAGAGATTGCCGAAAGGCAGCCCTTTCCCGGGCCCGGACTTGCGGTAAGGGTGTTAGGGGAGGCGACACGAGAGCGCACTACTGTTCTAAGGGAAGCGTGCGCTATAGTCGAGGAGGAGATAGAGCAAGCCGCCGAACGCGGAGACTGTGAGATTCCCTGGCAGTACTTTGCGGTACTACTGCCCGTAAAGAGCGTAGGGGTGAGGGGAGACGTGCGTTCCTACGGAGAGACCATCGTGGTGCGCGCGGTAGGAAGCCTGGACGGGATGACCGCCTCGGCTTCACCTATCCCTCATCCGGTTCTGGAACGCATCGGAATTCGCATAACTAACACAACACCTGAGGTGGTCAGGGTGGTCTACGATGTAACCCATAAGCCTCCGGGTACTATCGAGTGGGAATGAGTCGGTGGACATCCGGATAGACGTCGTTGATAATGGGGGGCAGTGGACCCACCGGGAGTGGAGGATGCTGAGGGATTTAGGAATCGATTCCGAGATCATACCCAATACCACAGCGGCTGCCGAAATAACAGCGGACGGTCTGGTGCTTTCGGGTGGAGCGCCCCGGATAAGTTCAGATATCCCGAAACTGGGATTAACGGATAAGTACCTGGATGAGGTGCAAATCCCCGTCCTTGCTATCTGTGTCGGACATCAGTACATGGCTATCCACTTCGGCGGGGAGGCCGGCCCTGCAAGGGTTCCCGAGTACGGCAAGGCGGAAATAATCATAACAGAGCCCGACGATCTGTTCAAGGGTTTACCGGAAAGATTCACCATATGGGTTTCGCATAACGACGAGGTAACACGACTACCCGAAGGCTTCATCAACCTGGCCTACTCAAGGGATTGTGCGGTTCAGGCAATGAAGCATGAGGAAAGACCCTTATACGGTGTTCAGTTCCATCCAGAGGTGGAGCATACCGAGTATCACTACGAGATATTTACAAACTTCATAGAAGCGGTAACCGGTTCAAACCCCTGATTTTTTATTCACCGGATTGGGAATTTAGCTCTAGTACTCTTCTGGATCGATTATTGTAACTTCGCCGATGTCCGATAATGAGCCGTGAAAGGCTGTGGAATCGCCCAGGACAAGGATGACGAGTTTTTCGGTTTCAATGAACCTTGAGGCAAAGGCGTTGACATCCGTGACTTCTAAAGGCTCTATCTTATCGGGCAGCTTGTCCCAGAAGTCGAGGGGGAAGTCGTACTTGGCGTATCTCATGCGGTCGAAAAGAACCTGCTCCGGTTCGGCGTAGTAAGCGGGAAAGGACGCCAGCCAGCTGGTCTTAGAAAACCTCAATTCGTCTTCGGTTACGCCTTTTGTCTTCATATCCCGGGTTATTTCGAGTATCAGTTGGATTGCATCAACGGTGGTTTCGGTTTTGGTCGATGTTAATATCCTGAACGTCCCGGGTTCGGTGAAACCGGATGAAAGAACACCGTAAGCAACGTAGGCATAACCCTTTTCTACACGAACCTGTTTTATTAGTCTGGAACCCCACGATCCCCCGTATATCTCGACGAACAGCCTGGAAGCCGGGTAATCTGGGGCATCCCTGTATATGCCTTCATATCCCATGCGTACGTTAGACTGGACCGCTTCGGGCCAGTGCACGTAATAGACTCCACCTGGAGCGGGATCCAGATAGGTGGGGATTTCCTCCCAGGGGTTTTCAGACGGGTTTTCCCAGTTCCCGAGGTAGCGTTCGAGCAGGTCCAGCATAACCTTGGGTTCGAAATCGCCTGCAACCCCGATCATCATGTGTTCGGGACGGTAATTGGCCTTGTGAAATTCGGCGATTTTCTCAAGGGTTATCTTTGCCAGATTCTCGGGCGTGGTTTCCCTGACATCAGGGCTGTTTTTACCATATATGAGTTTTTTGAAGATGCGTGATGCTACCGAGGACGGTTCGGAATTGCGGCTTTGGTATCCTATCAGGTACTGACCCTTGTTGACTGCCAGCTGATTTTCAGGAAGTGCAGGTTGTCTGATAGCTTCCACCACCATAGGCAACAGTTCCGGGATGTGCTTTGAAAGGAGGTGTAAGGTAAACGAGGCTTCATCGGTTCCTGAATAGCCATAAAAGGAGGCACCGAAGTTCTTCAGGCTGTCCTCGAATACACGTTTAGGTACGGTCCGGCTTCCACCTTCGGTTATCAGGTAGGCGCAAATTTCGGCCAGTCCAGCATATTCTCCCGGAATACGGTTTTCACCGGCTTTGATGAAGAAGTGGATGTCGGTGAGGGGAACCTCGTGGTCTTCTACAAAGAAAACCTCGATACCGTTAGACAGGGTATGATAATCGACCTGGTGTGGGGTGAATTCAAGACGAGTCGGAAATTCCAGATCCCTTGGGTCTTTGGTCTTTGCAAGCCCTGTCAGGAGGGGCAGGAAGAAAAGCAGTAGTGCATGTCTTTTAGTCATTTTCCACCTCCATAATTCCTACCGATCTTGTATCGGGATTAATGTATTTGTCAGCCGTTTCCATGACCTCCTCAGGAGTAATTTTTTTAGCCTCCCGAATGCTTGTAAATATGTATTGCCAGCCTTCATTGCCTTGATCTGAGGTTGCAAGGAGATAAGCCATATAGTAGTTAGATGATATGTAGTCGTAGAGACTGACCTCCCAGCGAGCAAGGGCCGCGTCAAGTTCGGTCCGGGTTATCGGGTTTTCAGGCAGTGTCTGAAGTTCATCAAGGATTGCCTGTTCCAATTCTTCCGGGGTCGTTTGTTCGGTTGGTCCTGCACCGAAGAAAAGAAAACCAGAGTACAAACGGGTTCCGTGAGAGGCATAGATGTAGGTGGCAAGCTTCTCATCCTCAACCAGTTTCCGGTAAAGCCTGGATGTTTGACCCTGTCCGATGACGCTGGCCAGAAGGTCAAGGGCGATTTCGTCCGGATGACCTTCAGGGACCGTCGGAAACAGCATGTATAACATCGGGCGTCTTCCGATATCCATCTTAACCCTTCGGATGCCGGGTTGGGGAGGTTCGACTGTAATCAATTCAGGAGGTTCGGGTTTTGCTGGAATCGGTGAGAAGTACTCATCTATAACAGGGATAATCTTTTCCGCCTCAACATCCCCGACTATCGCCGCGGTAATATTCTGAGGTACGTAGTAGGTTCGGTAAAAATCCCTGACGTCGGAACGGGCAAGATTCTTCATATCGGAAAAATGACCGATAATTGGCTCTCCATATGGGTGAGCTTTGTACGAAACCGAGTTAAACTCCTCGTAGAAAAGACCTGCGGGACTGTTATCGGTGCGCATGCGCCGCTCCTCCAGGATGACGTCGCGTTCGGAGTAGAGTTCGCGGAATACCGGATTCGTCAATCTGTCAGATTCCATCGCACACCAGAGCTCGAACCGGTTAGAGGGAAGTGTTATATAGTAACGGGTATAATCGTAGGAGGTAGAGGCGTTGAGTCCAACCCCTCCGTTGCGTTCGTATATATTGGAAAACTCACCCTGGACAACGTATTCGGACGCCACTGCCTGCTTTTCCTTGAACTCATCGTGCAGTACACGTACGGTAGAGTCACCGGCTCCACTTTCCACAGCATTGTAGTAGGCCTGGAATGCTGCATCCAGATCTTCCAGTTTCTTGCGTTCCTTCCTGTAATTAGTTGTGCCGATGGTTTCGGTTCCCTTGAACGCCAGATGTTCGAGGAAGTGGGCAAGACCTGTTTTGTTGGTTACTTCGTTAACAGAACCTGCCCTTACAGCTATTACCATGCTTACAAGCGGGGCATCGTGACGCTCGAAGATAAGAAAACGCATCCCGTTTTCCAGTTCATGCTCTACAACACGATTGACCATCTCCGAGGAGACATCGGCTCCTACAGGCAGTACAAGTACTGCCGTCAAAAGAATACCTTTAATGATTTTGTTCATAACTTCTCCTGTTTTCTTATTCCATCAATCATAGTTAAATATCCGGAACTGTAAAGCCCTAATACTCGGAAGGATCTAAAACCTTGAACGCTCCAAACTCCGCGATAGAACCGTCGAAAGATGAGGTGTCTCCGACAACGAGGATTCTTAGTTGCGAAGGTTCGAGGAATCCAGAAGCAAAACCGCCCATATCTGCTTGTGTCAAGGGTTTGATTTTTTCGGGCAGCATATCCCAGAAGTTGACAGGATAGGAATATCGGTAATACAGCATCCGGTCTTTTATAACCTTGGTTGTCTGCGAATAATGAGCCGGGAAAGCGGAAAGCCAGCTTTCCTTGGCAATGGTTAAATCCTCTTCCGTCACTCCCTGCGTACGCAGATCTTCGATAATTACGTTGAGAAGATTCAACGCCTTAAGGGTTGTCGATGATTTTGTTCCTACGACCGTCGAAAACGTTCCGGGTACGGTAAGCCCGCCCGATACCCAGCCGTAAGGCGAGTATGCAAGTCCGTGCTTTTCGCGAACCACGAGCCTCATCCGTGAGAATCTGGACGCCCCGTAAATCTCTGTAAAAAGCAGTGCATTGGGATATCTTTCGTCATCTCGCTTGAAACTCAAATACCCCATCCAGATGTTTGTTTGTACCGCACCCGGCCAGTTAACGAGGTATATTCCGGGTTCGGCAGTTTCTGTAATCATGTCCAGTTCCGGGTCCGGATTTACGGAAGGTTCTTCCCAGTTACCGAGACAGGTTTCCAGCAGCTCGAGGATTTCAGCCTTGCGGAAGTCGCCTGAGACACCTACTATTACGTGTGATGGTCTGTAGTTGGCCGAGTGAAAATCCCCCAAAGACTCCTCAGTAATCTTATTAAGGGAAGAAGGCGTAACTTCACGTGCCGCAGGGCTGTCCCTGCCGTAGATGAGTTTCCAGTAGATACGTGATGCGACCGAGTACGGATCGTTGTTCCGCCCCTGGTAGCTTGAAAGATACTGCTTTTTATTAATCTCGAGCTGCTCCTGCGGTAAGCCCGGGAATCGTATCGCTTCTACGGCAAGGGGCAGAAGGGCGGGAAGATGTTTTGAGAGGATATGAAGGCTGAAGTCGGTATACTTTGAACCCGGTTCTGCCCGAAAGGTTGCGCCAAGGTTTTCAAGACTGTCTCTAAATGCCCTTGTTTTGATCTTGTTCGATCCACCTTCAACTATAATATAGGCAAGTATTTCGGCAAATCCAGCCTCGGCTGCCGGAACCCTTACCTCTCCAGCCCTAACGGCGATAAAGACGTCAACCAGAGGCAATTCGTGGTTTTCTGCAAGGAATACGGTTATTCCATTCGATAGGGTTTCCTGCTCAACTTCCTGCGGAATAAAGGGTGTATCGTCTGAAAAATCCATCTCACGGGGATCTTCGAGCTTGACCTTTCCTGCAGAAAGCGTAAGGAGGGTTAGGAAAAAAGTAATTGACACCTTTTTAATCATCAGTTACCTCCATTAATCCAACCGTTCTTTTGTCGAAGTCCAGATAGCGTCCGGCAACATCGGTAAGATCATCCGGAGTGATTAGTGAAGCCTGCTCAAGCCTGCGGAACGTATTCCTCCAGCCGTCGGGCTGTTGATCTGCTAATGCAAGGTTACGAGCCAGCCTGAGGTTGTTAGAGAAGGCGTCGAATATGCCAATCTGGATTCGCGCCCTGGCCGCTTCGAGTTCAGAGGTGTTAACGGGATTATCCTTGATTTTACGAAGCTCCTCAAGGACGGCAACCTCAAGTTCTCCCGGGGTAACGCCTTCTACCGGTCTTGCGTAAACCTGGAAGTAGCCGCCGTGACGGCGTGTGGGATGATATGCGGATACATAGGTTGCAAGTTTACGTTTCTCAACAAGCGCCCTGTGCAGTCTCGATGTCTGTCCGCCACCGAGGATTGTGGCCAGTAAATCCAGTGGAATTTCGTCAGGGTGGGCCCTGGGAACGGTCAGGAATTTAACGACGGTAATCGGTGTTTTTGCAAGCTTGACTTCAACACGTCTGATACCCGGTTGTTCAGGTTCGGTGGTGATTATCTCAGGTGGATCGGGTTTGGTCTGAATCCTGCCGAAGTATGCATCAAGAAGGGGGATAATTTCTTCGGCATTAACGTCACCGGCTATCCCTGCGGTCATGTGCTGGGGTACGTAGAATGTTTCGTAGAAATCCCGTACGGTCTCGCGCGACAGGTTCTCCATATCCGAATAGTGTCCAATAATAGGACGACCGTAGGGATGAGCCTTGTACGCCGCACAGTTGAACTCCTCCCAGAAGAGGCCCGTGGGGCTGTTGTCAGTACCTTTGCGTCTTTCCTCAAGTATCACATTGCGCTCCCTGTACAATTCCCTAAATACAGGATTCGCCATCCTGTCCGATTCCACCGCACACCAGAGCTTGAAGCGGTTTGAAGGAAGGGTGACCTGGTAGGTCGTATAGTCGTAGGAAGTCGCCGCATTTACAGAGGTGCCGCCGTTACCCTCATAGAGTTTGCCTATTTCACCCTCGACGATATAGGAAAAAGCCTCATCCTGCTTTTCGATAAAATCTGCATAGAGTCTGTCCAAGACCGCAGATTCAGCCCCAGCCTGCGAGGCTTGAAACCAGGCTTCAAAAGTCTTGTCGAGTTCAGCAAGGGCATCCTTTTCGGCATCGTAATCGGTTGTTCCGAGATTCTTAGTTCCCTTGAAGGCGAGGTGTTCGAGGAAATGAGCGACGCCCGTTTTATTAGTCACCTCGTTAGCCGCACCTGCCTTAACCGAAATCACCATACTTACGAGGGGTGCATCGTGACGCTCGAATATCAGAAAGCGCATACCGTTTTCCAGCTCGTGTTCTACGACACGCTCCTCAAGTTCAGCATAAGTACTTGCCCCAGTAATTAATGGAAGTAATAATGTGAAGAATAAAAACCTAGCAAGCTGCTTCATGAAGCCTCCTGAGCTTTTGTACAGATCAATTATTCAATTAGACGCATTTTCAATAGTCTTGTCAACCCGGTAGTACTGACGAAAGATTACACGATGAATAGGCATCGGGGTATAAGAAGAAAGGCCCCAAAGGGGCCTTTTAGAAAAAGTAGCGGGGGCTGGATTTGAACCAGCGACCTTGAGGTTATGAGCCTCACGAGCTACCAGACTGCTCCACCCCGCAGTGAACTATCATTCTACAAATAAAAACTACCATGTCAAGGTCTCGCATTGCCTTTTGCAGAAATATATCGTTATGACAGGTACTTAAGTGCGCGAATGTCGTTTCAGGATGGTCAATATCTCCTTGATACCGAAGAGTCTGGCGAATATGTAGTAAAGTAGTACGAAGACTGCAAATGCCGCTGCAAGCATAAGTAGAGCAAACCAGAAACCTTCAACAACGTTTATGAAATATAACCTGTAGCTCAGATATACCGGAAGTATAGCCAGAAATCCGGCAGCGGCGGACCTGAGGCCGAATAAAGGATGGTCCAAGGCCTTCCAGCCGGGAAGCCTGCGCTTTAATATAATCATGAGGACAATCATCGAAAGGAAGGAACAGGTGGTCGTCGCTATTGCAAACGCGCGAAACTGTCTTACCTGGAATACGACGAATGCCAGAATCAGGTTCATGCTGATGTTCAGGATAACGCTTCCCAGATTAACCAGCATGGGAACGACAGGCTTGCGGAAGGCGTAGAATGCCGGCACAAGAGTTCGTACCGAGGATGCAGCCCATATCCCGGCCACGTAAAAAACCAGTGCCTGGGATGTGTAGGAGGTGTCTCTGGGGGTGAATGCCATGTGCTGGAATATTACCCGTGTTATTGGGAGGGAGAAGGCTATCATGAACAGTGCTACAGGGATTAGGAGAACTGAAACCGTCCTTAAAGAACGCTTCAGGGACGAGGCGAATTCATTAAACTTGCCCTGTTCACGGAGTCGCGAGAACAATGGCAGGCTGACCGTACCCACAGCCGCTCCGAATATTGCCAATGGAAGATGCATTATTCGGTAGGCGTAGTAGAGCCACGAGACCGAGCCTTCCTCAAGGAGCGTTGCAAGCAGGGTATCTACGGCGGCCTGTATCTCGAACAGCCCCAGGCCGATAACGACCGGTATCCAGAGCCTTAAGACCTTACCGAGGGCTCGAGAACGCCAGTTGATATACGGTCTGTACCGATACCCCTTTCCCCATACGAATATGTAGGGGATAAGGAACTGCAGGAATACCCCGACCATGCCACCTACTGCCAGGCCCACTATCTCGTATTTTAATCCAAGTGAAGCCGCGAACCTCCATGCAATCAACGCGCCTGCAATCGAAAGCAGGTTGAAGAACGCCGGGCTTACCGCCGGAAGGAAGAAACGGTCGTGGGCGTTGAGCACCCCCTGTGACCATGCGGCCAGAGATATAAACAACAGGAATGGAAAGAGAATCCTTGTGAGTCTTACGGTTAGATTGAATTTCTCAGGGTCTGACCTGTAACCTCCGGCGATTACCGAAACCACCTGCGGAGAAAACACAACACCTGCCGCGACGATTACTCCGACTACTATCAGCAACGTATTAAACAGGTTATTCGAGAACCGCCACATATCCCTGCGATTTCCCCCCTGCATCTTCTCGACGAAGACCGGGATGAACGATGCGGAAAGGGCGTTTTCGGCAAAGAAGTCGCGAAGCAGGTTCGGGATACGGAAGGCGACGATGAAGGCGTCTGCGGCCATACCCGCCCCGAAGAAGGT
>WJJO01000341.1 GCA_014729665.1 Caldifarciminota bacterium | reverse complement strand
CTTCCGTCACGACACCTACGAGGACTACAAAAAAGACAGAGCGCCGATGCCCGATGATCTCGTATGGCAAGTGCCTATGATAGGCGAGATAGCAAAACTGCAGGGCGTACCCGTAATACTAAAGGAAGGCTACGAGGCAGACGACGTAATGGCGACACTCGCAGAAAGGTTCGCCGACAAGTTCGATAAGGTCGTGATCGTCACGGGCGACAAGGATATGTTCCAGCTGGTCGGCGAGAACGTTTTTGTCTACGACGCCTACAAGGACTTCGAGTACGATGCGGAAAAGGTAAAAGAAAAGCTGGGTGTAAATCCGGACAGGATTACCGATTACCTTGCATTGGTGGGTGATAAGGTGGACGGAGTGCCCGGCGTTCCAGGCGTCGGACCGAAAACCGCGCTCAAGCTCCTTGAGCAATACGGCGATTTTAAGACAGCCCTCGATAAGGAAGATAAGCTCGAAGAAAGACGTGAGATAGCCGAACTATCCTACGAACTGGTTCAGCTATATAAAGATGTTCCGATTGAGATAACTGAGGATAAATTGCACCGTGCCGAGCCTGACGAAAATGCTTTACTGAAGGTATATAAGGAACTCGGGTTTACATCAAGGATAGCAAGGATGGATGATACGACGAACGAGAAGATCGAGGTGTCGAAAAAAGGATTCAGCCCCAAAAAAGGTGATCCGGTGTCATTCCTGTTCGCAGATGAGGAAGGACAGGCAGATATCTTTAATAAACGGATACTGGCCTCGGACGGATTCACTGTTGCGGAGATTTCAACCGAACAGACAAAGAAACTTCTTGCAGACAAGGGCTACCCCAAGATACTGTGGGCTGCAAAACCTCTTTTGAAAGAGGGTTATGAGATAAAGGGCGAGCTGCTGGACATACACCTTTTAGCATTTATCGAAAATTCGGATTTGTCTTTGCGCACCCTCGAACGCGTACTCGTTGATTCCGCAGGAAGACCCATGAAGGATAACGCAGATACCTGCCTTCAGATGCACGATACCTCTTTTAAATACAAAAAGGAACTCGAAAATACAGGCGCCTGGGATGTTTACGAAGGCATAGAAGTGCCTTTGATTTCGGTACTTGCAAAGATGGAGGAACGCGGGGTAAGGTTGGATACTACCTATTTCGGGAAGTTGACAGATGAGTGGGAAGGAGAGCTTAATCAGCTCGAAGACGATATCCACTCCCTTGCAGGCTCCGATTTTACCATAGGCTCCCCAAAGCAGCTCGGAAAGGTGCTCTTCGAAGACCTTGGCCTGCGCCCGCGCAAGCGGACGAAGACAGGCTACTCCACTGCAGCCTCAGTACTCGAAGAGATGAGAGACGAACACGAAATCATTCCGAAGGTCCTGGAGTGGCGCGCATTCTCCAAGCTGTTAGGCACGTATCTTCGTCCTTTAGTCGGTTTAGTTGACGTAAATTCTCGTATACACACACACTTCGATCAGACCGGCGCTTCCACAGGAAGGCTGTCTACTTATGATCCGAACCTGCAGAATGTACCTATTCGAGGCGACCGCGGGCCTATGGTTCGCAAGGGATTTGTTGCAGCTCCCGGTTATAAGTTGATTTCAGCCGACTATTCACAGATAGAGCTGCGCGTCCTGGCCCATATTGCCGAGGACGTTGCGCTTTCTAATATATTCTCCGAAGGCAGGGACGTGCATACAGAAACCTCCATGCGCCTGTTCGGTGTTGAGGAAGCCGACGTTACACGGGATCACAGGCGAATGGCCAAGGTAGTAAACTACGGGATTCTTTACGGTATGGGACCTTTCGGTTTTGCCCGCAGGATGGGGGTAACGACAGAGGAAGCATCAGCATTCATAGAACGCTACTTTGCTTCTTTTCCACAGGTTTCGGCCTGGCGGGAGAAGATACTGATCCAAGCCCGTGAAAAAGGATACGTATCGACCATTGCAGGCCGGATACGCCGCACACCTGAAATAGAAAACAGACCGGATATAGCTGAACGCGCAACCATTAACGCCCCTATCCAGGGCTCTGCCGCCGACATAATCAAGAACGCAATGCTTAAAGTAGAATCTGACCTTACCGAGTCTAAACTCAACCCTGGTATGCTCTTACAGATTCATGACGAACTTTTATTCGAGGTCCCGGAAGAAAGAGTCGACGAAGCGTGCGGGATCGTCAAGCGAGTTATGGAACAAGCCTGGGAGTTGTCAGTACCGCTGGAAGTAGACATAGGTTCCGGCGACAACTGGGCCGAGGCGCATTGAAAATATGAACCACCGATTACACAGATTATCACAGATTTTCGTGAAGTTGAAATCCCTGAATGACCTGACTAGGAATATCCCCCTCCCTGGTGGAGGGGGTGGTGCGGAGTACCGGGGGAGGGGAAAACTTCCCTCTTCTAAACAAACTGATCGCAGGGAAAAAAATTGACCTGGTCTCCCCCCAAGACTCCATACCTGACCGTCGACTGCATCATCCGGTACAAGGAAGGGATTGTGCTCGTTGAGAGAAGATATCCTCCTAAAGGTTGGGCACTACCAGGCGGTTTCGTTGATTACGGCGAGACCGTGGAGGACGCTGTCAGGCGCGAAATGTTTGAGGAAACTGGGCTTAAGCTTGTTAACTTGAAGCAATTTCACGTATATTCAGACCCTGAAAGGGACCCGAGACTGCACACGGTGTCGGTGGTTTTTACTGCAGACGGTGATGGCGAATTAAAAGGCGGTAGTGACGCAAAGGTCGCAAGGGTGTTTAAGCTGGACGGACTCCCTGAAGATATCTGTTTTGATCACGGGAAGATAATCGAGGATTATCGTACGATCGAGGCGGGGGATTAAACCCCGCCCAATTTTCTTTGAGATTGTTTCAATCATACCCCTTCAATACTCGCCTCCAGCCTTTTGTTCCTTTTCCTGAGCATGACCGAAAATATTACCGTGAGGATTCCTGAAAGTATCGCATACAGCCCGATTATAAGTATCAAGGCGAGTGCGCCTGTACGCGGCAGAAGGAATATCAGGGTTCCGAAGCCAAGGGATAGTACCCCGCCCACGATAAGCAACGCCTTGCCTCGGAGTCTCTTCCACAAGGTGATGACGTCCAAGATATCGAATACTCCTACTACAATAGCCCAGGCTGCTATCAAATAGAGGAATGCGGTTAAGCCAGAACGTGGCCAGATGAAGATAAGGACAGCTATACATACTTCCACTACACCGCGTATCAGTAAAAGCCACCATCTGGGGTAGGTTTTGATGTTGGAAAATGCCCGTATTAAAACGGTAACCCCGTTTACGACCAAGAGTATGCCGAAAAGTATCAAAAGAGCAAACAATGCAGGTCTTGGCCATACTAATGCAAGCACACCGAAGGCTATAGCAAGTATCCCGCGGATAAGAAGCGCCCACCATGCCCGAGGTGTTACTATGCCACGTCCAAATACCATTAATCCTCCTTTGGATTTGGTTTTATTAAGGTTAGGATAATATATGGTCTCGTCAAGTTGTTTCGGTTTCCGTAATCACTCTGTGTTTCAATCCCTCTTGACTAACCAACCATTTCCAGTATAGTTTCAAGCTGAATTAAAACCACGGAGGCGTTAGATGGCACCTTTCGGATTTACCTGGCTGACATTTACGGCATTCATAGTAACCGGACTCACCGTTGTGGCCGCCATTTTATGGGCTATATTCACCCGTAACACCCGTAACACCCGTAACACCCGTAACACCCGTAACACCCG
>WJJO01000340.1 GCA_014729665.1 Caldifarciminota bacterium | reverse complement strand
TTTGCTCTCGCCTGTTTTGAAATTGGCGAATTTACGAACCTTTCCCAGAAATCGCCCCCCTCATTTGTGAATGTAATCTTGCATATTTCATCTTCCGAAAAACCACATAACGCAGACTTGAGTACCCCATAAAGAGCGGTAGTGTCTTTGGGATTTGCCAGGGTTCTAACCAGTTGTCTTAGGAGAATTATCTCGGGTGAGGAATGAAAGCCCGTACCTTGAACCACTACAAAGGGGATTCGATGATTTTGAAATGCCCTTTCATACTCTTCAAGATGAGTACGCCTGCGGAGAAGAACGGTTATATCACCATATTCACAGGAACGGGCCTCTTCATTACCGTTAACTTTATCGAAGACCTTAAGTGAGCCGATAATTTCAGATATCCGGGCGGCAACCGTTTCGGCTTCCGCCTCTTTCCTTTCCACCATCAATTTTTTTTCATCCATCTTGGTTAGAAGTATCTCAACATGCCCTAATCCTTCTTCAGGATTCCTCAAGGGAAGGAATCTATCGTAGCTTGTTTTCCAATCCTCATCACCGCCTGTCATCAGCTTCGAAAAAAGTGCGTTGATGAACTCGACAATATTCGGCAGGCTTCGGTAATTCTCCTTGACGGTAACCTCATCAAATGCATCACCCATCCATGCTTTCATTTCCCTGTTTGCCCGACGAAACACCTCTACATTTGCTCCCCTGAATAGATAGATAGACTGTTTTTCGTCACCAACAATAAAAAGTGTCGGCACCTTTCCTAATTCTGTTTTTGCACCCATCCCCGACCTCCATTCCTCAACCAGTTTGGAAACGATAGCCCACTGCAGCCCGTTAGTATCCTGGAATTCGTCCAGAAGGATATGATCGGTCTGTTCATCGAAACTGGCAAGGATATTCGACCAGTTGCCTGAGAAGTAAAGCACCCGGTAAAGTTTATACTCGAGATCGGCGAAATCAAGAACCTTATCGCGTTGTTTGCGTTCGTGGTAAAGGTTCGCCAGATGCCTGAAAACCTTCAGAAATCCCTCGGTTTGTATACGGGCGTCCCATAAACCATATATCCGATAGTATCGGTAGAAAGCCTCCCCCTTTTTAATAAACCCGGAACGATCATCGATAGATTTCGGGATACGCTTATACAACGTACACTTCTGGGTAAGGAAACGCGATGAAAAGGCTTCAAGATGTGTACGGACAGCTCGTAGATGCTCGCGGTGTCCGGTTGGTTCAGGCAATGCTGAAAAACCGGAGGCATCCCAGAACTCCGGTCCCCAGGATGTTTTCAGTTCGTGCCATGCTGTTAGATATGTTTTATCCAAAGCGGCAGGTGCGGAATTCACGGCAAGATAGCTCTGGGGAATATGTTTGAACAGATAACTAACCTTGGAAAGCAAGCCGGTCCATCCTTCGGTAAGGGTAAGATGGCGAACCCACAGCGCTAAATCTGAATCTTCAGACCCCAGTTCGAGAAGGCCCTCCCTTACAACCTCTTCCCTTAAGAGTTCTGCGCTTACAGCATCGATAATCTGGAAATTAGGCGTAAGGTTATGATCGAACGCAAAGCGCTCGAGTACAGATCGAGCAAAAGAATGCACGGTCGATATCCTGAACCGGGCGAGTTTGGGTCGTATCTCCTCGTAAAGAGCGGGATAAGATCGGCGCAAGATTTCTATTACCCGTTCCTTCATCTCGGCTGCAGCCTTTTCGGTAAAGGTGATAGCGAGTATCCTTTCAGGAGAAACCCCGGATACCAGGAGGGCTACGTATCTCTGGGCAAGCTTCTGGGTCTTTCCCGAACCCGCCGGTGAAGAAAATGCAAGACTGCGAGTAACGTCCAGATGAGATTTGAGGGGAAGCCCTTCAACAGAACTCTTTGAATTCACAATACCTGCAGAAACCGGTTTTGCCGGCTGCAAAACTACCTTCCCGGATTCCTGAAACCGCCCGGGACGCAAACTGAACAGCCGTTTTAATCGCCTGATCCGGATATTCTATCTCATCGAGTTTGCGATGCGCAAATCCGTAGATGCCGATGGATGCGATTCGCGCTTTGTGAAGCGCCCTTATCATCTCGGCATACAGGGGGAGTTGAATCGACACCCCTTTCTCTATATTGCGCTTGAAATTACCCAACCTGCCGCTTTTATAATCGAGGACGCTTGCCTCGCCATCTTTCCAATCCACCCTGTCCACCCTTCCTTTGACTGTAAAACCCCCGAAGCTGTATTTCAAGCGACGCTCTAGCCATTCGGCATCAACTCTCCAGCCTTCCTCTGCACGTGTTCTTTCAAGATCGGCAAACCAGTCAACCCTTGCCTTGACCCAATCGTTAATCCATAATCTCAGGAATGGGTTCAATCTGCGTTCCGCTAGTCCCCGATGCAAAAGGGCGATTAGCTGATCGTCGATATGCTTCATGTCGGCACCCTCGGTAAAAAGACGTTCAAGAGTGTCGTGGAGAACGGTTCCTAAAAGCCTTCCTTCCGGTTCAAGGCTTGGTTCCTCAAGGGCTTCGAGACCAAGCACGGAAGCCAGATAAAACCTGTATGGACAATTGAGATATACCTCGAGTAATGTTACACTGAAAGGATACGTTTCATCGAAGCGATTCCTGATTATTTGTATCGTATCCGGGTTTTGATAAATAACACCCTTAGTCAAGGACGGACGTTCAGTAGGGTTAAGAATCTGCCATCTTTCTTTACAATACACGGTTGTATCCGTTACCTTTGCATCCTCCTCGCGCTCGGATAGGAAAACCGAAGGAAGAAGGGGGTGATCCGATTCGGCTGAAGGGGCGGAAAGGTAAGTGGTTTGGCAAGCCATGGACAAAAGTCGTTGGTATTCAAACTCGGCATCCTTGTGAGTGTCTTCGACCGTAGGAAAATTCAGGGCCATACGTAATCTTTG
>WJJO01000339.1 GCA_014729665.1 Caldifarciminota bacterium | reverse complement strand
CATTTAGATTATAATCCAGGGCTAAAAGGAGTTTCGGGTCAATACTGGATTGAGCCTTGAGTTCGGCAAACCTCTTTTCAGCAAGGTCTATGACCTTAGTTGAAGGCAGGTGTCTATCTGTATCTTTATTTGCCACGAGTTCCCGCAGACCCTTGATAATTAAGCGTTCCCTTCTGAGGGTATCCTGAGTCTTGAAGAGGTAAAGAACCGTTACCAGTATTGCCAGAACCGGAAAACCAAAAAGTAAGCCGCCTGAAAGGCTGTGGCATGCGTTAACTAATAACTCTGAATGCAACATCTTCAACCTCCATTATTAGAATCGTTCTAAAAAACCATTAATTTACCGATCACGGTTAATCTCACCGGACCTGTTCCCGAACGTACTTTGCTATAAGGTCAAACTCGAGGTTTACCTTATCGGACGCCCGCAGTTCAGAAAGGGTTGTCCGTTTGAGTGTCTCGGGGATTACGTTCACCACAAGCTTCGGTCCGGGGACCTTTTCAAGCACGGTAAGGCTGACCCCGTCTACGGCCACAGAACCCTGATCTACAACAAGGTCGGCGTACTTTCTAGAGAATGTAACCCCTATCCGCCATGCGTCCGTACCCTTCCTGACCCCCGAGACCTTACCCACCTCGTCCACGTGTCCCTGCACCAGGTGCCCCCCTAAAGGCTTATTAAGGGTTAAGGCGCGTTCGAGGTTAATCCTGGAAGCTGGGTGAAGTACTGAAAGTGTGGTTCGTTTAATTGTCTCTGCCGTTGCCCCTACCTTGGTTGTACCTTCACGAGACTCTATGACAGTAAGGCACACACCGTTTACGCACAGGCTGTCACCACGAGCCGTCTCCAGTGAGGTCGAGACCTCGATGATCTTGTTTGCCCCCCTGGTTAAAACACCTCTAATAACCCCTGTCTCTTCGATTAATCCGGTAAACATTCTACTTAAGGGAATCCTCTGAAGGAGTGGACTCTCGTGAACTATGGGCGGAGGGCAGACAGGGTCGTGCCTCGAGTTTGATATCCTGACCTATCCAGTTCATCTTCACGTCCCGAAGACACAGTCGCTGGTCGATATCTTTGAATATGATTGAATCGGTGTAACCTATCCCCTGTCCCAACAGTGAGGGATTGATGCAGCATACTAACCAATCAACCAGACCCCGCGCTAGAAGGCTGGATGCGACCTTGCCGCCCCCTTCTACCAGGAGCTGGGTAATCTGCCTTCTACCCAGCTCTTTGAGAACCTGAAGAAGGTCGAGTCCCCCTTGCACGTCTTTTTCGACCGCGGTCAGGGAAACTACTGACTGCTCATAACGATCGCGCTGTTCAAGGGAGGAGCGGTTTGTAAAGATTAAGGTTTTACCCGCCTTCAACAGATTCGCATCCGCAGGTGTCCTGAGCCTCGAATCGAGGATAACCTTTAATGGATTATGCCCGGGAACCAGCCTTACGGTAAGCTGAGGATCGTCGGCCAGGACCGTACTCACCCCAACCATGACTGCATCCGAATCTGCCCGGAGTTTGTGGGATAGGACCCGTGCCTCCTCGCCTGTAATCCATTGCGAATCACCCTGGGAAGTAGCTATCTTTGCATCGAGTGTGGTTGCAAGCTTTAAGATTACGAAAGGCAATCCCGTATCACGGTGTTTGAAATAAGCACGGTTCAACTCCCGGGCCTCACCCTCGAGCAGACCGACATCCACCTGAATGCGCGAATGCCTAAGTGCTTCTATCCCCTTTCCGTTCACCAGCTTATCCGGATCCTTAACGGAGATGACTACTCTTTTTATCTTAGCCTTAGCTATTTTCTCGGTGCAGGGCGGCGTACGTCCGAAGTGGACGCATGGTTCCAGGTTGACATATAGGGTCGCACCCTCGGTCTTGCCTCGGGCGTCTGCAATAGCAATGGCCTCGGCATGTGGCCCCCCGTACCGGGAGTGATAGCTTCTTGCAATAATCTCATCACCCTTAACGATAACCGCACCAACCATAGGGTTGGGTGAAACCTGCCCCCTCCCCTTCTCGGCAAGGTTAAGGACCTCGCGCATGAACCCTTTATCTTGCTCGGAAAAATCAGGAAAAAGCCCGTCTGTCACCTGTCCAACCGCTCCTTTCCATCCATGTATGGACGAAGTGCTTCGGGAATGAGTACCGAACCGTCGGCCTGCTGGTAATTTTCTAAAATGGCTATTATCAGACGCGGGAATGCGGTACCCGAACCGTTAAGGATAAAGGGATAGCCCAGACTGCCGTCAGGGAATCTTAGACGAGTGTTGTTGCGTCTGGACTGGAAATCGGTGCAGTTCGATACCGATGAAACCTCGAGCCACGCACCGGCGCCCGAAGCCCAGACGTCAATATCGTAGGTCAAAGAGGACTGGAAAGCTGTCTCGGTAGGGGAAAGAGCCTTTACCTGGTAGGGAAGTTTCAATAACTGTAATACCTTCTCGGCCGCGGCAAGTATCTCATCGAACGCTGACCTCCATCGCTCCGGATGGGCAAACTGAACGAGTTCAACCTTCTCGAACTGGTGTATGCGGAAAAGCCCGCGCGTCTCCGCACCGTAGGTCCCGGCTTCCCTGCGGAAACAGGATGTGTAGGCGGTGTATTTTAGGGGGAGCGAGGCCTCGGTCAACTCCTCACCCATGTGGTAGTTCACCAGGGCGGTCTCCGAGGTGGGGATAAGGTATAGGGGATCGTCTTTGAGAGCGTACATATCCTCGAGTTTGGAAAGCTGTCCAGCCGCATTGACCGCCTCGGCGCGCGCCAGAACCGGCGGGTGAAGTTCGGTATACCCATGCCCCTTTGTATGCAAATCGAGGCAGAAGGACTGGAGGGCGCGCAGCAGACGTGCGCCTTCTCCTGTGTAGGCTGCAAAACGTGCACCGGCGTAGGATGCCGCATAGCCGAAGTTAACCACCTTGAGATTCTCGCAGATTGTAATGTGATCTCGAGGCTCGAAATCGAAAGACGGCTTATCACCCCATGAGCGAAGGACGGTATCGGCT
>WJJO01000338.1 GCA_014729665.1 Caldifarciminota bacterium | reverse complement strand
TCGAAGGGACCGGCTCTGTTTTATTGATAAAAAAGACCCGGCTGGAAAGAGAACAGAACCAGTCGATTCATCTTGGAGAACACACAATGGATTCTTCAAGGGAACATAAAAACCCAAAATACAACCCAAACCATAGGAGGTATAATGGGTTCATCAGCTAAGAAGCTACTTTTAGTGGCTCTAGGTCTTTTCGTTATCTTCAGCTCGGCCTATGCCGACGAGTGGTTCGAAAAGATCAGCTTTAAGGGCGATCTTCGTCATCGCTTCGAGTGGTACGGCAAAGAGAGCTGGACCACCGACTCTGTGGGTAACGATGTGCTTGAAGATACCCTTCATTCTCGCTACCGCAATCGTGTTCGCGCCCGCCTTTCCTTAAAGGCAAAACCCGAGGACAACCTCGAGATAGGGATGCGTCTGGTAACCGGCGGTGGTGATCCTGTTTCCACCAACCAGACCTTTGACGGCGCTTTCGGCACAAAGGGCTTCCAACTTGACCGCGCCTACTTCAAGTGGTCGCCTTTCGGCGGTCTTTACCTGAAGGGCGGTAAGTACGGAACTCCCTGGGAGTTGGCCTCCAAGGCCTTCTGGGACGGAGATCTCGCTGTCGAGGGTGCAACCGTTGGCTGGGACGGTGACTTCGGTTCCGTATCACCGTTCGTAAACTTTAACTACCTGTGGGTTGACGAAATCAAGAAAGACCCCGCAGACGTGATGCTGTATCTGGGACAGGGCGGCGCCAACTTCGCCTTTGGCGGTGCCAAGCTCCTTGTAGCTGTCAACTACTTCACCTACACCAACATCGTCGACCACTCTCCCCTCTACGACGAGGATTTCTTCGGCAACACCGAGGGTACCACCGATGTTGAGGAGATCGTGATTGACACCGTCATCGACGGCGCGGACACTACCATCAACATCGACACCACCATCACCCAGGAACCTTCCGGCGGCTACGCCTACGGCTACGACGTGCTTCAGCCCAGTTTCAAACTCGGTCTCAAGCTCGGCGACTTCCCGATTTCCCTGTACGGAGACCTGGTCTACAACATCAACTCCGAGGTGAGCGAGGATAACATGGGCTACATGTTCGGCATCAAGCTGGGCAAGGCCAAAAAACCGGGTTCCTTCGAGGTATCAGCCAACTACGGCGCCCTGCAGGCCGACTGCTCAAACGCCACCTTCGTCGACTCCGACTTCGCCGGCGGCGGAACCGGCGGCAACGGTCTGAAGGTCGGCGGTGCGGTTGCGATTACCAAGAAGCTTACCGGCGGCGTTACATTCTTTGCCAACACCCTCGGGCCAGATTCAGACACCCCCAAGAAGTACTACCGCTTTCAGGGTGATCTGAAGATGAAGTTCTAAAAGTGGTTCAGAGAAACTTAACAAACGCTTAGGAGGAAAAAATGCGTATAAACAAAACACTGCGTTTAGCCCTTACAGGGCTCCTTATCGTAGGACTCGTGTTCTCATTCGCGGGCTGCGGTAAGAAAAAAGAGGAAGGCGGATCACTTCAGATCCGTGGATCTGACACCATGCTCCAGCTTTCCACCTCATGGGCAGAAGCCTACATGAAGGCTAACCCCGATGTTCAGATCGCCGTCTCCGGCGGCGGTTCGGGAACCGGTATCGCAGCCATGATAAACGGCACCGTTGATATCGCAAACGCCTCTCGTTTGATGAAAGACAAGGAGAAGGAAGAATGCGAAGCCAACGGCATAACCCCTGTTGAGCACGTCGTAGCCAAGGACGGAATCTCCGTTGTCGTTAATCCTGCCAATCCGGTTCGCGAACTCACCATGGGCCAGATCAAAGACATCTACACCGGAAAGGTCACCAACTGGAAGGAAGTCGGCGGTCCCGACCATGAGATTACCCTGGCTGCCCGCGACAACTCCTCCGGAACATATGCATTCTTCCAGAAGAACGTTCTGATGAAGGAAGACTACTCACCCAAGGCCTTGAATCTCCAGTCCAACTCCGCCATCGTCGAAGAGGTCGCTCAGAACGAGTACGCCATAGGCTACATCGGTCTCGGTTACCTGGTAGACGCCGGAGACAAGGTCGCAGCTGTTGCCGTTGACGGAGTGAAACCGGACAACAAATCCGTAGCCTCAGGCGAATACAAGATCGCCCGTGGACTGCAGATGTACACCAATGGTGAACCAGAGGGTCTGCCCAAGGCATTCCTCGATTTCATCATGAGTGAAGAGGGACAGAAGATTGTCGAAGCCGAAGGCTTCGTGCCCCTCAAGTAAGATTTACCCTTGACCCTCTTCCGAATCCCGGGGAGCAGCTCCGGCTGCTCCCCGGGCAACCAAAATACCTTTAAGTGTATGAAAAAAACTCGTGATTTCAAGAGAGGCACCTTTTGAGTCCCCTCAGG
>WJJO01000337.1 GCA_014729665.1 Caldifarciminota bacterium | reverse complement strand
GTTTTTAGAAGAGGCAGCCCTTGAGGTTGAGAAGGATAATCAAAGGGTAGAAATTACCCGAAGGCTTCAGCGCCTTGGCTGATCTGAAACCGCCGAGAATCCAGAAATTCCTTGCCGTGTGGGGGATAGGTTCCAGACGAATGATTGAAAGCTGGATGAGACAGGGTAGGATTCTGCTGAACGGGAAACAGGCGAAACTAGGCGCTATACTGAGGGAAAATGACGAGGTCGTGGTTCTGGGCAGCAGGGGGAACAGACTTTACCGGGCGACCCTTCGCGGTGTGTACGATGTGGAAAATCAACGATGGTTGAAGCCGGGTTTTGAATACTGGATAGTAAACAAACCGAGGGGGGTATTGACCTCAACCAGGGACCCTCATCATAAACGCATGGTTACCCATCTGGTACCCTCCTCCAACAGGCTGTTTCCTGTAGGCAGACTGGATAAGGACAGCGAAGGCCTTCTGTTGTTAACCTCCGACGGGAAACTCTGTCATAAATTGACCCATCCCCGATTCGGGGTAAAGAAACGTTATCACGTAACCTTAGACTGGCCACCCCAGGAGGCTACTATTGATGCGATACAGAAAGGGGGTGTAGCCCTCGAGGACGGAGAAACCCTGCCCGCAGAGGTGAAAAAAATCGGTTCAAGACGCCTTCAGATAGTTATGCAGGAAGGCCGGAAACGGGAGATAAGAAGATTGTTTGCATACTTCGGACACCGGGTGGTTACCCTCACCCGGGTTTCCTTCGGACCCTTGGTTCTGGGTAATATGCCTCCCGGGAGTGCACGTCAACTGACGGAGAAGGAGTTAAAACTTTTGAAACAGGCCGTTGAAGGGCCTCACAATCGGGTGGAAAAAAGGGTGCACGCCAGGGATAAACGACGACCGGGTTCTGCAAGGCCGGGCCATCGCATCGGACGACTGTCTAGGAGATCATCCGCGCGAAGAAGTAATCGCAGGGGTTCACGTTCGAAATAGAGGCCCAGACCGAGAAGAAGGAAGGGATCTGAGTGAATATAATTCGTACTCCTTTCATCCTGAGCCTCGATTACCAGAAATCCACCTAAATAGGGGAATTGTACCGCAAGGGAGTCGGTAAACTCCCAGGTCGGCATCCAGGCATCTTCGGGGTTGAGGGCAAGAAGCTTCAACCGGGAATGATTGCAGATGTTGTTTCGTTCAAGCTCAACCGTTACCTCAGCACCTCCGCGGAGGCAATCCTGGAGGCATATCTGTGGTGATGAATCTTTTACTGCGGATTCCCAGAACCAACAATCGCCGTTTTCAACGAATATATCCAATCCTACACCCCTGTAGCCCGCTCCGAATAACAGCCTGTCCTGTATCATCCAGGGAACGGTGCCTGATGGTATGTCAGCAATGACAGGTTCGATCAGGATACTGTCGTAGTTGACTACCTGAAATCTTCCTAAATCGCCGTCCATTTCGAGGGTTAGATTTCCCAAAAGCGCCAAAACGGAACCGCCGATAGATGCGCCGAAAGGAAGGGTTGTCTGGAAACGCGGTGTAACCAAAACCGATCCCCATTGAAGTTGATAGAAGCCGTCGGCATGAAACCAGTTGCCCAGAGGATCGATGCCACCATGTGCATTCAGGAGAAATTTTCCGAAGTCGGTTGGAATAAAAACCCCTGATGTTATATTACAGCCCATGCGTTCCCGGGCAGCCATTTCGGAATCATAACCCCGCAGGATGATACCAGAAAGCAACTTCCCTTTCCTCCAGTAACCAGCAAGTGAGGCAACTCCGTAGGACTTATAGGTCGGATTAACGTTACCTTCATCATTGAGGTTGCCTTGGAATGAGGTCATATCCGCTTTTGCGCCCAGAAGCATGGATGTGAATGCACGGTTTACCTCGACACGACCTTTCTGCTCGAGGCCCTGGTAGTAGTCGACTCGCTGGTATACCCCCAATGAAGACCTTCCGGTTATAGGGGTACTGTTGTGGCGAAGTGTCACGTCGAATCCCGTCCTGGCAGAAAGATCAAGGCGAACCGCTAAGGTATCGTATCCGAGGGGAACAACTACAGGTCTGCTTGAGGGTGGGGGAAGTTTTTCAGGTTCAGGTAACTCGGGAAGGGTAACCTGAGAAAAAAAAACGGCGGCAAGAAGCGGAATCATTTTCTAAGATTCCTTCCGTATGGGGGTCTTGTAATACCTTCCTCTGAGACGAAAGCGGATATCAGGTGGGCCGGTGTTACGTCAAAGGCGGGATTGAAAACCAGCGCCGAATCCGGGGCGGTCGTACACGCCCCAAAACATCGAACCTCATCGGGATCCCTTTGTTCAATGGGAATCTCATCACCTTCTTTCAAGCTGGAATCGAAGGTCGTAGTCGGTGCTACCACGTAGAATGGAACATGGAAATACTCAGAAAGTATGGCAAAGCCAAGTGTACCCACCTTGTTCGCCGTATCACCGTTTAGGACAACACGATCGGCACCGAGGAATACGGCATCGAGATCAGGGACCACGCTGGCAAGTGTGGATTCTGTAATCAAGGTATAGGGTATTTCCCACTGGTTCAGCTCCCATGCGGTCAGGCGCGAGCCCTGCAGCAATGGTCTTGTTTCAGGCACGATGATTTCGACATTCTTGCCGTCCATGAATCCCTTGATGATTACACCGAGGGCTGTGCCAAGCCCGGGTGCGGCAAGCAGTCCGGTATTGCAGTATGTACCTACCCTCATACCATCCTTCAGAAGCTCCTGTCCGCAGGCGGCCATCTTAAGTGAGTTTAAACGCTCCTTTTCCCAGATGTCTAAGGCTCCATTCAAGATGTCGGTTCCACCCCCTCCGTTTTCAATTATATCCCTCATCTTCTCAAGGGCGTAAAAGAGATTCACGGCGGTCGGACGAGTCCCAGAAAGCGCGTAAATATCATCGAGCAGTCTTTTTTCTCCTCCCCCCCGGCGGGCTGAATGCGCAACCGCGAGAGCGGCCACGACGCCAATTAAAGGGGCGCCTCGCACGGCAAGGGTGCGTATTGCCTGGGATGCAGAAGCAATATCTCTTAATTCCAGATAAGTTGTCCGGGAAGGAAGATATCTCTGGTCAAGAATCGAAAAATCCCTCTCACTCCATCTTATCACTTCATAAGGAGGCCGAAAAGATGAAGGGGGGGACTCTTGCCCCCCCTGGCTTTTTGACATTATTTTCCAGCCACAGCTTCGCGAAGACCTTTCCCGGCCTTGAAGACCGGACGCTTACGAGCCTTGATTTTGATCTCTTCGCCCGTACGCGGATTGCGGCCCTTGCGGGCTTTGGTTCTGCGGACCATGAAGGTTCCGAAACCAACAAGCGGCACTCGCTGACCCTTCTTAAGGGACTTCGTAATCTCATCGATCATCGTATTTACAGCAACTCCTGCCGCTTTCTTTGTTACTACCGCGTTCTTCGCGATTTTTTCGATTAGTTCGGCCTTTGTCATATGTGTACCTCCTTAACAAAGGTTCTCTAGATTATAGTAAAATCAGGGGTCTTGTCAACCCCTGTCCTTCTGATGTATATATATCAAGACTTTGGAGATTTGACTACATATTTTTCTGCAATAACGCTCCAGGACGTCCGCAGTTTCCCTGTATACCGAAACGGGCATCCCTATCGGGTCCTTGATATTCCGACCATATGGCCAGGACGCTGGGAAACCGCTCATAAGGTATGTTATGTCTTTCGCTTGAGGGTATCGGTTACGGATCCGCAGGAAGTGGCTTCGAGTCATAACCAGCACCAGATCAGCCCAGTACAAGAGATTACCGTTGAGGGGGGAAGCCCGATGCCCACTCAGGGATAAACCTCGCTCTACCATAATTCGGTCAGCGGATACAGAGGCTTCCGAACCGTAAGAGACCGACAAACCCGCGCTGCGTACCTCTATCCTTTCATTGCCGCAAAGGGCGGTGAAGATTTCGGCGGCCATAGGCGACCTACATGTATTGCCACCGCAGACAAAAAGGATATTTAACCCCAGGGGGTATTCGAGAACGGGATTCTTTTCCAGCTTGGCCGCAATCTCCCAGAGTGATGCTGCACCTTTCCTTTTAACAACAACGCGTCGTGAGGAGGTAATATCGATAACCGTGGAGTGTATCTGTTTGAAACCGCTAAACCTGATATCCTCATCTTCCTCTACCAGGCTTACCCGGGAAAGAAGTCCTTGAGGCAGTGAAACGGGATCACGTAACGCCTGACCGGAAAGGTTTGCCGAGGTGGCGATCAGGGGTCCGGTTCGGCGAATAAGCGCTCTAAGTGAGGAATCTTCGGGAATGCGGACGCCTATGAACGTCTCCTTTCTCCTGCCGGACGGAAGTATCAGGGTAACCTTGCCGGGAAGGAGAGTGGATACCGCTTTGGCTTGCAGTTTGTTACGTATGGTTACACGCTTCGAAAGCTGTCTTTTTCCGGCGAACATACGGGCAAAAGGTTTGTTCCCGATTCTTTCCTTTATCTTGCGAAGCAGGTCTTCACCCTTGTCTGTATCCTGAACGAAAAGGCCGGGTACGGTATCGGTAGGTAAAATAACTGCTTCGCCGCGTTCCAGTACCGCGGCGGCACGTTCAATCGCTTGCCGGCTCAACATGAACGATTACATCCTTCAACGAACCTTCACAATCCATAAGCATCTGCTTGACGCCCTCGGCGATATCATGACCTTGCTTAACCGAAAGGTTCCCCTTGACTGTTACGGTGATTTCTAAAAAAAAGTAGGTTCCCACAGGATGTGCTCGTATGGTGGGTACCTGTGTTACTCCTTTGCATCCACGGGCACATTCCTTCAACCTGTTCAAGAACTTCTCGGCAGGATGAGCGTCGAGAAGAACCTTAATATTCTCCCTGAGGAGCTTGATGCCTGTCCAGCAGATAAATCCCCCTATGATTACGGCTCCGACAGGATCGAAGAATAAAACCCCCATTCGGGCAACAAATATCCCCACAACCGCCACCGAAGTCGCCATTATATCGACGAGATGATCGGCAGCCTGGACCTTTACGGCAGGCGATCTCCACTTACGCGACACCGACCCGGCATATATATAAAGGATAACCTTGGTCAGGATAGTAAATCCCGCAGCGGCAAGAGCCATCCATCCTGGGGCCTGAAGACGGGGGTTGAAGGATGTATTGATCCCGTCGTAGATCAGGAATCCCCCTGTGGCAAATATCACAAGTGCAGCGATGAAGGCGACTAAAACCTCTATATTGCCGTGACCGTAGGGATGCTCCTTGTCCGGAGGCTTGGAAGCCAATCTGAAGGAGATGAGGATCATCACCGAGAAGAAGATATCCAATCCCGAGTTGATTCCGTCGGCAAGGAGTGCTCGCGAGGATGCCAGGATGCCTACCGTGACCTTTAACCCGAAGAGGGCAATATTTGCAGCCGTACTCAGGATAAGCACCGCCTGCGCCCTCTTCCTGCTCATATTCTCTCCACGATAGTCGTCTTGAGCCTGGATAGATTGTTATCGGTGAATGCCCTCATCACAACATAGAGGGAACTACCCCCTCTCGCATATTCCCATGATTCTTTTGCAAAAACATGCGGCGTTGCGTGCCCCGGCACGTCCTACACTCATAGTAGCCACCGGCACACCCTTAGGCATCTGTACTATGGACAAAAGCGCGTCCCAGCCGCCGAGGGGCGAAGTATCAAGGGGAACTCCGATGACAGGCAGCGTTGTATATGCAGCAACAACTCCGGGCAGTGCGGCGGCATATCCGGCCATGGCTATTATTACCGAAAAACCACTTGATGCAGCGTTACGGGAAAACTCGGCTACCTCATCGGGCTGACGATGAGCGGAGAGATAGAAGGTTTCGTATGAAACTGCCTGAGATGCCAACTCCTCTTCTGCAAGCTTAACGTAATCGGCATCACTTTTTGAGCCTGCAACTATCGCAACCTTTAAGCTATTCATCATACCTCCGATATTTTATCTTACCTATGGTGATGCAACTTTCTATTAATCCCCTGGGGTTTCATCAGTTCTACCTTCAAGTTTCCTTAACCCCTTATCACCTATATCGCGACGATAATACATCCCTTCAAAACCGACGATCTTTTCGTCTAACGCTTCGTACGCCTTGATTTTCGCATCCTTGAGTTCAGGGGAAAAGGCCGTAACCCCTAATACCCTTCCACCTGACGTGACAATCTCCCCGTCTTTATGCCTGGTTCCGGCATGGAAGCAGACTACGCCTTCGGTTTTACCGAGACTTATCCGCTTCCCCTTCTTGTAAGCCCCGGGGTACCCTGCAGATGCGGCGACTACGCATAATGAATAGCCTTTTTTCGTCTTTATCTTCCGCGACTTCGACAGCCTGCCTCGTGCGGTATCTGTCAACAGGGGAACAAGTTCCTCATCTGCAAGAAGCATCAGGGGCTGGGTTTCAGGATCACCGAATCTGCAATTGAATTCAAGAACTTGAGGTCCTTTTTCAGTAATCATAAGTCCGATATAGAGAAGTCCACGGTAGTCTATATCTTCGGCTTCGAGGCCTGCAAGCACGGGTTCGACGATTTCATTATCGATGCGAGACTGAAGCCCAGCATCGACAAGTGACGCAGGCGCGTAGGCACCCATACCGCCCGTGTTCGGACCCTCATCGCCTTCTCCCACGGGCTTATGGTCCTGGGAAGCCGGAAACGAGAGAACTCTCTTTCCGTCGGTGAGGATATGCAGGGAAAGCTCCTCACCCTCGAGACACTCTTCAATAACGATTTCTTCCCCGGCAGGGCCGAACTTCTTTTCCACCATGATTTTATCAACCGCAGCTAAGGCCTCTTCGGGTGTATCACAGACTATTACGCCTTTGCCGAGTGCGGGGCCGGACGCCTTTACCACCAGTGCCGATTCCTTACCCTCTATATAGCGTCTGGCCGCTGCGGCCTCATCGAATACCTTGAAGGAGGCTGTGGGGATATTGTGACGCTGCATGAAATCCTTTGCATAAGCCTTCTCCTGCTCAAGCATCGCGGCCCTTTTTTTCGGGCCGAAGATAAGGAACCCTTCTTCCTCAAGCCTGTCTGCAACACCCGCAAACAGGGGAGCCTCAGGACCGACCACTATCAAATCCGGCTTTAATTCACGCGCCCGGGTTAAAACAGTCTCCACATCGGCAGGATTAGCATTGATGTTTGTGCCGAGTTCGGATGTACCGGCATTTCCGGGGGAAAAGTAAAGCCCCTTGACTTCAGGGGATTGCGCCATCTTCCAACCCAGGGCGTGCTCCCTGCCGCCCCCGCCTAGGATAAACACCTTCATGGACAACTATATGTACGGAGTCTGATAAGTCAAGTTCACTTACCTCAACTCTAGGCTGTCAATCAACCAGTTGAAAATATCATCCCCGGTGTCGGGGACATCGGAGATGAACCGAACCTGACGGATTACGCCTTCTCCCATAACCCTTTTTACCCCTATACTGTCGTAGCCTGATAACCCCCTGTCGCCTGTTACCCAGGTCAGGGTAATCCCTGAAGAATCATAAATGACCTCCATAGGTTTCTTAACCGGGGTAAGGAATTCATCTTCGCTTGACGGATATATCATTCCAAGGAAGTATATAGGGGAAAAAATGGAATCGGAGGTCTGTGAAAAGGTATCCCCGATATCGAGGTATTCGTTCGACAAAACCCAATAAAGACGACCTTCCATCCGGAAACTGTCTGAAACCGTGAAGGTAACGTCCTCCGATTTATTAACCGTCGTATCAAAAAGCGCGTAAGGAGCCCAGCCTTCACCTTTCCCCTCAAGATGGTACAGGGTGTAATGCATCTGCGAACCCAGTTGAACAGGGAAGTAACTTGCAGAAATCCTGTAGGAAACCAGCCTTCGCACCTTCGACCATGCGCTTATGGAATCTTCAGCGGATAACGCTCTCACCCGCCAGTAATAGGTAGCGGGTTCGAGGCTTTCGGTTAACTGGCAGGTTTTCTCCACGAGCGGGGTGTCGAGGATGGAGTTGCGGAAGTCGGCATATAACGAAAACTGGAATACGTAGGTTGATGCACCGGGATAGCCTTCCCATGAAAAAACCGGCCACGCCGTACTGTCCGACGTCCGGGGGGTAAGCAATTCGACGCCAGCCTTCACCTTGAAGGTTTCTATCAGGCTTGCATCGCTCATCCCTCCCTGGGTGTTGTTCGCATAGACCTTCCAGAAGTATTCGGTATTCAACCCCAGGGTATCGGTAAGTACAAATGACGTATCATCGAAAACCAGCGTATCGATCGCATCCGAGAAGTCGGGATTCGCAGATATCGATATCGAGTAGTAACGAGCGTCTGCTACCTTGTGCCAGATAAAGGTCGGATTGGCAATGAGGAGTTCCTCGCCCTCTACCGGATATACAAGCTCGGGTCTTTCAAGTGAGGTGCACGAAAGCAGCAACGCTGCAACAAGTGCAATAGCCCGGATGGTTTGAATTTCTTTCAAACATACCTCCATTCGCTTAATTCATAAGCATAGGAAAAAGGTCATCCGTGTCAAGGTTAAGAAAGCAGCCCTTCCAACTGTTCGTGAAGGTGCTTCAGCTCCTGCTTCAGGCTCCTGTGCCTTGAGGTAACCTTCCGCATCCTGTCTGGATCCTCGTACAGTTCCGGATTACTCATCTCCCTCTCCAGCGCGGCAACCTCCTTTTCGGCATCTTCAATCTCGGCAAAGACCCGGTTGGTTTCTTCTTCACGAAGTCTTTGCAGACGGGTCTTCTCCTTATCCTTTACCGGAGGTTTGGATTTTCCTTTTTTTTGATAAGGCCTATTGACATTCTTCGTAACCTCTCTTTTTCTCTCGGTAGTTTTCCTAGTCCTGCGGCGTTCCCTCCACTGCTCATAATCGGTCCAGTTGCCTAAATGGACGTTTGCCTTGCCGTCTCCTATATAGACCACCTTGTTTGCAAGCCTGTCTATCAGGAAACGGTCGTGGGCTGAGAAGATTACGGTTCCCGGGTATTCGCCGATTGCATGTTCCAGTACGTCCCTGGCACGGAGATCGAGGTGGTTGGTGGGCTCGTCCAAAAGCAGGAGATTTGAGGGAGAAAGGATTATCTTGGCCAGGGCAAGACGCGACTTTTCGCCGCCGGAAAGAACCGACACTTTTTTATCAGCCTCGTCTCCGGGGAACAGGAACATTCCTGCGATGGTTCGAAGTGCAGGTATAGCTTCCCCCGGAGCGATTTCCTCAAGCTCTCCCAGTACGGTATTTTCAGGATGAAGCCGAGCCTCCACTATCTGAGTGTAGAAGGCCGACAAGAGCTTTGAAGAGCGCCAGACCTCGCCCGAGGTGGCATCGAGTTCACCGGCGATGATACGAAGCAAGGTCGTTTTCCCTTCGCCGTTGGCCCCGACCAGGGCTAGGCGATCCCCGGGTTCTACGGTGAGGTTTACGTCTGAGAAGACCTGATTTGAATCGAAACTTTTACTAATATCCTCCAGGGCCAGTACCCTTCCCGATATCTTCGGGGCATCGGGGAAACTCAGGTTCATTGTTTTAGTGTCTTCCTTGGGTAAGGAAACATCCGGCAGGCGTGCAAGCATCTTCTTACGGGAACGAACAAGAACAGCCTTCTTGGGCGTACCCCGGAATCTATCTATGAAACGCTGAAGGTGCTTGCGGGTTTCGGCGATTTTTTTAATCTCCTTTTCAATCTGTTCCTTCCTGGACTTTTTAAGTTCGTTAAATTTCGTATAATTTCCCTTGTAGGATGTTACGGTTCCATAGTCAACACCCCAGATAGAATCTACCACCCTGTCTAAAAAGAACCTGTCGTGGGAGGATATCACCAATGCACCCTTGAAGTTCTTGATGAATCTTTCCAGCCACTCGATTGACGGCAGGTCGAGATGGTTCGTCGGCTCATCCAGAAGCAGAAGATCAGGTTCGGAAAGAAGCAATCTGGCCAGGGCTACCCGCATCTGGTAACCGCCGGAGAACTCCCTGCACGGACGGTCTAAATCCTGCTTCTTGAACCCCAGACCTTGCAGGATTTCCGCGGTGCGGGACTCGAAGGTGTAGCCGTCCCGGGCGTATTCCTCCTGAAACCTAGAATACCTTGAAAGAATCTTATCCAACTCATCTTGACTCAACGATGGATCCTGCATGCTTTGCTCAAGTTTATGCATTCTTACCCTTAACTCGTGAACGTGGTCGAATGCGGCGACGGCTGCATCGAATATACTTTCGTCTTCCATCACAATCTCTTCCTGAGGAAGATAGCCGATATTTATGTCCTTGGGCATATCTATCGAGCCTTCATCAGGAGAAGATTCTCCTTTAAGCATCCGGAACAGGGTGGTTTTCCCGGTACCGTTTGCCCCTACCAGACCGATACGCGAATGGTCGCCTATGGTCAGGTTGATCCCGGCAAACAATGCACGCGCTCCGAACGAGACTCCGACGTCCTTTAACTGAATCATCATTAGCTCCTAAGCAGTAATTCTATTCATTAATGCTCCACATCGCAAGGTATAATTCAACACAGAGGACACGGAGAACACAGAGTTTTTAAGTTTTTTCTCTGTGCCCTCTGTGTATTCTTTGTGTTCTCTGTGGTTACTCGATATCTTGCCGTTAGCCATTGCGTTTCAGTTTTCCCTTACGCTTTGCCCAGCGCTCAGCCAGGGTGAATATGAAAAATCCCACAGGTACGAGCACGATACCGATCCCTGCAAGAAACAGGATATAGGGCAGAAGTTCGCGAAATGTAGCACCTTCAAGCAATGCGGCCCTTATTGCGCGCAGTGTGTAGGTCGCAGGTGATACAACCGAAACAGGCTGTATCCATTTTGGAAGCACGTCTATCTCATAATACACACCCGATACCAGCAGAATGAGCGCCTGGAAAATGTGAGTCGCCTGGGCGCCACGCTCGGTCGAAAGCACGGGCAGGATGGCGGCAATCAGCCCCAGTCCCATAAAGGAAAGGCCCGAGACAACAAGTACTACAAGCGCACCTAAGATGTTGGCTCCCTTGAAGGAGAGGCCTAGGAACAGGGCAAGAACCCCCAGAAGCAGGGCTGATCTGAATACACCATAGACGATTGCATAAAAACAGTTGCCCAGGAGATAGGCAAGCCTGTGCATGGGGGCCATGAATGAATACTCGATGGTTCCTTCCCATCGTTCCCACTGAACCTGCTCGGCAAGCTCGTGGAAGAGAAGGGAAAGGAAACCCCAAACCAGTGCGCCTATCACAAGATACATCACCTGCGCCTTGCCTTGCGTTACACCTATGAAGCCGATGCACAAGGCGTTCACGATGGAGTAGAATACCCATACCGCTTCCCAGCCCAGGTATCTCTTGATTAAAGAGAAGTTGCGCTCGATGAGGGCCAGGAACCTGAGCCTCATGCGCGGCTGGGCACCGGCTGGAAGGGAGGGCTCCATTGTAGGCATCTTTTGCATTTTTTAACTCCTTATTAATACGTAATCAACACTGTAGCTGATCGATGTAGGGGTAATTCATGAATTACCCCTACGGTAAATCATTGTTTTTCTGTACCTTACTATCATCCGCTTCCTCAAGGTCGCTATCTTCCTCAACGTCATCCACCCATTCCTTGTGGGTGAGTTCCATGAAGACATCCTCGAGTGAAACATCGGAAGGTTCGGGATCAGGACTGTTGCCCTTCTTGCCGACTATTTCCTTCAGACCTGATGGTGTATCGAGTGCCACTATCCTTCCCTTGTCTATGATGGCTACCCGGTCGCAGATATTTTCCGCCTCGCTCATGTCGTGCGTGGTCAGAAAGATAGTCAACGTTTTCTCTCGACGT
>WJJO01000336.1 GCA_014729665.1 Caldifarciminota bacterium | reverse complement strand
GATAAGAGCCTACCGTTTCCCTGTCGTCATGGTTGCCATCGAAGTTTGCGTGTTTGTTTTCCGGTTCGGTGTCTCCCCAGGGATATTTCCTCTTATCGGTTCCACGGGCCGCTTTTTCCCATTCTGCTTCGGTAGGTAGTCTGTAGCCGTAGTGATCGCAAAATGCCTGGGCTCCATACCAAGTAACGCTTACTACCGGATAGTCATCGAAACCATCTTGAACAAAAAACCTGCTGCCGTTCCAATCTATCTCATCGCCATCAGATGAATATATTTGGTTCCCGTTGTATTCAACTTGCAAATAGTAGTAATATTCGTTGTCTTCGACATCCACGTTGAGGTTTTTCTTGATGGCGTTAAGAAAACTGCAATACTGGTTGTTGGTTATTTCGTATTTGCTTATGGAGTAAGCATCGAGATATATCTGATGTTCAGGATCTTCGGATAAATAGGCATCTTCTTCCTCGCTGCCCATTACGAACAATCCGGCTTCCACCTCGCACCATTCTATCTCCTTGGCTCCAATGCCGGTATCGCAGCCTGATATCAAGAGAAAACACGTTACAGTTAAGCCGGTAAAACCTGCTATCTTTTTCATTTCGCTCTCCTTTGCATTTTATCCTTTTTACTTTCGACACTGAAATCTATCCAGAAACAGACGTTTGTCAACTCAGGGGTAAATCGAGACTAAGGTAATTGTTCTTAATCACCCGGTCATGATAAGAAGGAATCACCCCACGACGTTGCTTCGCATCGTTGCGGGGACCCCGAGGGTTTTTCGCGTATATCCCTTACTTATCTCTTCTTCTTAGAATATTTACAACGTCCGCTGCATGATAAGAAGACCGAACCAGCGGTGCGCACGATGCTGAAAGAAAACCCATGTCCTTGGCTTTCTGTTCATACTCTGAAAACTGATCCGGGTGAACGAATCTATCAACTCCCAGATGTCTGCGCGTAGGCTGAAGGTACTGTCCGATTGTCAGGATGTCAACCGCATAGACGCGCATGTCTGCCATTACCTCGTAAACCTCATCATCGGTTTCGCCCAGGCCCACCATGATGCCGGATTTAGTCAGGCCGGGTGCGTCAAGCTCCTTCAGGATCCGCAGCACGTCAAGAGATCCCGCGTAACTCATCCTGTGGTCCCTGACATGGCGCGTAAGCCTTTCAACGGTCTCCAGGTTGTGGGCGATGACGTCGGGTTTTGAATCCACTATCTTTTTCAGGTTCTTCCGTTCGCCGAAGAAATCGGGGATGAGCGGCTCCACCATTACGTTGGCGTCCTGTTCCTTGATTTTCCTGATGGTCCGTGCAAAGTGCTCAGCACCACCGTCCGCGAGGTCGTCCCTGTCAACAGAGGTCAGGACAACGTACCGTAGCTTCATTCGCTCGACAGCTTCGGCAACCCGCTGTGGTTCTGTTTCATCCAGGTAACCTCCTGGATTCCCGGTGGTTACCGCACAGAACCGGCATCCTCTCGTGCACACGTCTCCTAATATCATAATAGTTGCTGTACGCCTGCCCCAGCAGTCGGCTATGTTGGGGCAGTGGGCGGAACGGCACACGGTGTGCAGATTTAAGTCCTTGAGTATTGTTTCAACGTCGGCGTACTCACCCTGTCCGGGAAGTTTCACCTTGAGCCAATCGGGTTTACGATTTATCCCTTCAGACATTCAGAAATCCTCCATCTTTTTATCAATGAAATCTATCTCAAAGATCCGGCTGAATGCTTGCCGAATACCGGATTTAACCTGCTTAAATTCCGGTCGTTTACCTAATATCTTCTCCATCGAAATTACTCCTTTATTCTTTAGACCGCACGGTACGATCAATGAAAACATATCCAGATCGGTCGAGATGTTCAATGCGAATCCGTGAAAGCTTACCCATTTCTTGACAGCGATCCCGATAGCCGCCAGCTTGTTTTCCCCTACCCAGACACCGACCGGGTGCTTGTCGTCAAATTGCATCGACCCCTTGGATTCTATTCCAAAACCGGCCATTGTCTGTACAATGGATTCCTCAACCCTTCTTACCAGCGGTCTTATGCCTGCCAACCCCTTTTTTACGTGGAAAATCGGATAACCGACCAACTGGCCCGGACCGTGATAGGTGAAATCGCCGCCCCTTTCCACTGAATGTAAATCTACCCCCTTTTCCCTTAACTCCATCGGGGAGTAAAGTAGATTCTTCTCGTCGGCGGACTTTCCTTTAGTAATCACAGGTTCGTGCTCGACGAGAATTAACGTATTCGGGATTTCATCAGCAACCCGCATCTTCCACAGTTTGAGCTGGAAATCCCAGGCAGGCTGGTAACGCATCCTGCCCAGGTCAATGAAGTATCCTTGCTGCATTGACACACATTTTAGTATAAGAAAGTGTCATGTCAACGTGAATCGTGTTACACATTAGTGTAAAATGTCAATTGGGTGTTTTTTGTAACCTGCGTATTCCTTCAAGATATAAGATTCCCTTGCGGGTGGCACAATTATTGCTATACTTAATATAGAAAGGGGGATAAGATGTTTTATCTACTACTTGCAATCATCGGATTTGTCGGGGAGGCAAGTTTGGAGGGGGACTTGGTGAGTTTCGGTACAAAGGCCGTCGATACGTCTTCCGAAACGTCTTCCGGTACGTTGGAGGAAATAGATTCCGTAGACGTTGCAGATAACTTTATAGTAATCTGGCCTGAATATGTTAAGAATCGACTCAACGTATCCTTAACCTACTCGTTCGGCGAGGAGATTACGGTTGAGCTTTACAACGTCATCGGGACGCGAGTTTTGAAAACGAGGCTTTCAGGACCCAGGACATCAATCGACGTATCCCGGCTTGACAGCGGCGTGTACTTCGTTTCGGTAATTGCCGGAGACGAAAGACGTACGACACACCGGATAATTAT
>WJJO01000335.1 GCA_014729665.1 Caldifarciminota bacterium | reverse complement strand
GTCTATTACCGGTCCGGTTTCAATAAGACCTTCGGTTTCGAAGGTCCACTTCAATGTGCCGTCGGGACGAAGTGCATAGAGTTTTCCGTCGTAAGAGCCGATGTATACCGACCCGTCTTCTCCTACGACGGGATGCGCCCGTATCCTGTTGCCGGTTTCGTACTTCCACTGAAGGGTACCGTCCGGGTTTAACGCGTAGAGGTAATAATCGTCGGATCCTACGTAGATTGTACCGTCCGATCCGATGACCGGTGAGCAATGAATGTCTCCGCCGGTTTTGTATTCCCACATGAGTGATCCGTCCGATGCGTCCAATGCGTAGATATAATCCGAGTGTGAACCGCAGTATATGGTTCCATCCGAACCGATAGCGGGAGACGACTCGGCCCAGTTTCCGGTTTCATAATCCCATTTAACGGTGAGTTCTTCGGCTTGCACATCAAGGGTCATAGCGTAGATCTTTCCGTCATCACAGCCGAAGTATATGGTTCCGTCCGGGCCGATTGCAGGTGAGGTTCTTATGTCGTCACCGGTCTCGTAACGCGTTATTCTATCACCGCTTGAGTCGATTACGTACAGGTAATGGTCGGTGGTTCCGAAGTATACGTTAACATCCTCATCCAGTGCCGGTGAGTATCGAATTGCACCGTCAGCCTTGTACCGCCATCTCAAACTTCCGTCCGGTCTTAGGGCATAAAGATATTCCTCCTGGGAACCGAAGTAGACCATACTATCCGGACCAACGGCAGGAGAAGAACTAACTTCGAGTACGTCTGTTTCGTAACTCCAGTTCTTAACGCCTGAGGGATTCAGGGCATAGAGATTTTTATCACCTGATCCGAAGAAAAGCGTGCCGTCAGGACCGATGGCTACCGAAGAGTTTACCTCTCCGCCCGTTTCATACGACCAGACGAGTGTGCCGATTTCCTCAAGTGTTACGTCTAATGTCGTAGTTTCCTCGGCCTTCACGGCAACGGTCGTGTCGAAATCCTTGTGTCCCAGAAGCCTTAAGGAAATCTTGTAGTTGCCGGGGAGTAATCCTGAGAACAAATGATTTGTTTGCTTTCCGGTAGCCGTATCGCTGAGCATGATATCGGCACCTGAGGGGGTCGAATTGACCTGGATGCTGCCGTAGCTGGGTGTTTCGGAGATAAGGACCTCGAGTGGGGGAGACCAGTTTGTTGGAACCTCGTAGGTATCCTTCGCCTTGAACTTTACCTCAAAGGTTCCGGTATCGGAGAAGGATTTCTCCAAGGTTACGGTTTCCCCGGAGGCGACGTATTCACTCCAATCCGATTTTGTTCCGTCTCCCCAGTCGAACTGTATCGAGATGCTGTCACCGTCGGGATCGGTAGCCGATGCCGAGAATGCAAGTGTTTCATTGATTAAACCCGCACCCGGTCCAGATGGCGGATCACTCGGATTATCGGGGGGATTGCTGGGTTGATCGACCGTTACGGTGATTTCTGTTTCTCCCTGATTGTCGGATGGATCGAGAGCGGTGGCTTTGATGGTGTGTTTAGTGCCGTCATCATATTCCAGGGTATTCCATTCGTATTCCAAGGGACTTTCACTATCGGCTGCAACCTCTTCGTCGTCTATAAGGATTGAAACATTTACCAGCGAATCATCATCTGAGGCGGTTACCGTAATCGTCTGGGAGCCGAAAACGGTATCACCATCTGAAGGAGTATCTATTGATACGTCTGGAGGGACGTTGTCCTTCTCACACGATAACGGTGCAAGGCAAGCTAAAAGCATGACCGTTGCAGCCAGTATCGAAGTTAGAGGCTTTCGGGTGTTTATCATAATTACGCTCCTCTTTTGATTTCTTGGATCATCGGCAAACCCACAAAAGGGATAGAATGCTTCCCCTGGTTGACGATGTCCGTTTAATCTGTAACGATCTTCCGGATAAGCTGATCGTTAGTTCAGTAGTATATCAAATAGATGTTAACAAAGAACCATGCAATGTCAAGGGAATTGTCCTCCTTTTCTCCTATGGAGTGAAGACCGGAATGGACTCGGTGCTATTTTTGAACCAACATTAATCTATCGATGGAGCTTGATTAAAAGTCGTCTTCAATACGAAAATGCGATTCCTGAAGATATCTGGTCGACATAGTCGCGGCCCCGCAGGTCAATAGAACGCGCAGCAAGGTTAAGACCGAAGTCAGCAGCATAGTAAGCACTCAACCCAAAATCTGTAATTATCCTGAATCCGGGTGTAACCCTTATCGGAGAACCGTCTGCGGAAACCTCGCCCGTAAACTCCAGATACGGGTTCAGGATCGCCAGATGATACTCTACACCGATTCCCCAGGTCAAACCGATATCCTCCAGATACTCTGTTCCGAGATTCGCGTGAAGGTTGAGACCTTGAAGCTTCTTGAAAGGGATTGAGGTTAGAAGTTTCAGCGAACCGCCCAGGCGCGGGCCGCCGAAGGCCGAATCACGCAAGGGGATGAAGACCCTCGCGTTCGTGCCCAGGTTTATCCCGGGGCTTCTTGTGAACTCGTAGGCGGCACCGATCTCACCGTCCCATAGTCCTACTGTTTTTTCCAGATCTCCGGTATCTGCAAGATACGTATATCCAATGCCTGCAGCGGCGTTAACCTCCAGTTTTTCAAAAGGTACCCAGGCGACAAATGCCCTGAAAACGGCGTTCTCCCAGGTGGTTATGGCCCAGTCGTTCATATGGTTTGCACCTTGCAGGTCTCCTGCAAATGACGTACCAATAGTCCACGTATTAACCTCAGGAGTCCTGGCATCACGAATCCTTGTAAGGCCTGAACCACCGGTGACGACCGGTGCAAGTTCCGGGACAGATTGATATTCGTCTTTATGTAAAGATGCAACAGGTTCCACGGCTTCAAGCTCAATTGCGTAAAGCAGGCTGTCTGATGTAAAGTAGATTGTCCCGTTTGAATCGAGTTTGGGACATTCAACATTTCCGCCGACCGCTTTGAATCTCCAGGATTCAAGTCCGTGGGGTGTAAGGGCGTAAAGGTAATCGTCTGAGGAACCGAAGTAAACTGAACCGTCGGGCCCTACTTCGATACGCGCTCCAATATCCGCTTCGTGTTCGAGCTTCCAGTTGAGTCTGCCGTTCGATGTGAGGGAGTATATGCAGTAATAGTCTGCAAAGATAATGTTTCCTTCAGGGTTGAATCTTGCGCGGTAATCGATTGGATCAGAGGCCTTGTATCTCCATTTGAGTTTGCCCCGGGATGTAAGTGCATAGAAATATCCGTCCAGGGAACCGAAGTATACGCTTCCGTTCGAATCGATAATCGGCTGTGCCCATATCTCATCTTCTGTTTTATATCTCCACCGGAATTTTCCTTCCGAGGTTAATGAGTAAAGATAACTGTCCAACGATCCGAAATATACATTCCCATTGTTATCAATCGCGGGTATCCTTGCATTGTCTCCTACCTTGTAGTTCCACTCGAACTCTCCATCAGGTGAAAGTGAAAACAGGTAACTGTGATGCGCTCCGTAGTATATGTTTCCATAAGAATCCAACAGGGGGGAGGTCGGATAGAGTATTCCTGTCCAGTGTTTTAACAAAAGCTTCCCCCGGGGTGAAATAACATACAGGTTTCCGTCAAAAGAGGTTAGGTATATGTTTGAATCCGGGTCTATAGACGGATAGGCAACCTTCTTCTTGAAGGGTTTTGTACCTGTCTGGAATTTCCATTTGAGCCTACCCTCCTGCGTCAAGGCGTAAAGATATCCGTCGAAGGAACCTATGTATATGGTTCCATCCGGAGAAATATTCGGGGCCGTTGAAAAGTCACCTCCTGATTCAGTTTCATATATCCATTTGACCGTGAATCCTGAATTGATTGTATCCTCTGTAATCGGTACTTGCATAAGCAGCATCAGTATTAGTAGATAGTTCATTGTTATTAAGGCGATTTGGCCGGACGAAAACCAAGATCGTCCATCCGGTTGAAGGGGGCGTAATCCCACCGTTTGTAAACATAAACATTTTCTTCGTCGGAGTTCCAACTGCCGCCTCGAAGCACTTTACTGAAGCCGTCTTCAGGCCCTGTGGGATTACTGTCAGGAGAGGTAAGATAGAAGTTATCATCGTACCAGTCCGAACACCATTCCCAAACATTGCCTGCCATATCCAGACAGCCGTAGGGAGATTTTCCATCCGGGTATTTGCTTACAGGGGCTGTGTACAGATAACCGTCTCCGTCATCTTCTCCGCAGCAGATCGAAACCTGTCCGTGATTTAAGAGGGATTCATCAAAACCACCCCAAGGGCATGGACCCCCTTCATCGGCTCGCGCCGCCTTCTCCCATTCGGCCTCGGTAGGAAGCCTTGCACCAAGCCACCGGCAGAATGCATCTGCCCCGAACCAGGTAACCTCGATTACGGGGTGGTCTTCAAACCCGGGTTTTACCCTGTAGCCTTCATCTGTCATTGTTATTCTATCGTACCATTCTCCATCTTGAGCTAACCAAAAGATAGGGTTTCCGAGGTAATACAACTCCAATCCGCCCCAGTTGCATTCCTGGGTTGTAATCGAGGATTTAATAGCGTTAAGAAACGAAACGAACTGGGCGTTGGTTACTTCGTGTTTTGATATGTAATACTCATCAAGGTTCACTTTGTGGTATGGATTCGGATCCTCATCTTCAGCCCAGTAGTCTCCCATATAAAACTCTCCTCCAGGTACACGACACCACTCAATATTCATGGTCTGTAGTGCATCTTCGGTAGCCTTAGTTTGTGCAGCAGTAACTGAAAAGGATATAAACAGCGTCAGCACAAACCAGGATATCGGCAGACCTTTCATCTTAGCTAATTATACGTGTGTTTACATGTTTGTCAAGGGAATTATCCTCTTTTTTATGAAGAAAAGACCGGAATGAATTCGGTGTTTTTTGCTGTCATTAATCTATCGATGGAGCTTGATTAAAAGTCGTCTTCAATACGAAAATGCAATTCCTGCCGAGACCTGGTCAACGTAATCACGACCCCTGAGGTCGATAGAACGTGCCGCAAGATTAAGACCGAAGTCCGCGGTGTAGTAAGCGCTCAATCCAAAATCGGTAAGAATCCTTAACCCCGGTGTAACCCGGATCGGTGCGCCTCCAGATGCAACCTCGCCCGTAAACTCAAGATAAGGATTCAGGATTGCCAGATGATACTCGATACCTAATCCCCAGGTTAGACTGACATTCTCCAGATACTCGGTCCCGAGATTGGCATGCATCCGCAGTCCCTCGATATCACGCGAAGATAAAGACGCAAGAAGGTCTGCAGCTCCGCCAAATCGAGGACCGCCGAACGCTAGATCACGCAACGGGATGAAGGTCCTCGCGCCCGCGGCAACACTGGCTTGAGGTTTTCGGAGAAATTCGTACCTCGCACCTATCTCGCCATCCCATAGGCCAAGCGCGGGTTCAAGGGCTCCGGTATCTGCGAGATACGTGTATCCTAATCCTGCCGCGGCGTTGATCTCCAGTTTATCCAAAGGTATCCAGGAGGCAAATATCCTGAAAACGGCATTCTCCCAGGTTGTTATGTTCCAGTCATTCATATGGTCTGCACCGTGACGGTCTCCTGCAAAGGACGTGCCGAAAGTCCATGTGTTAACCTCAGGCGTGCGGGCATCGGCAACCCTTGCCAGGCCTGCACCTCCGGTGACAACCGGAGCTTGCGGTATTAATTCATCGGTTATTATCGAATCCGTGTCTGCATAGCGTTCAATCGTGCTTACCTTGAGTGCGTAAAGCATACTACCCGAAGAGAAGTATATTGTACTGTCTATTAAGGCCGGTGAGAAGTCGATACCTGCGGAGGCCTTGTACCTGTACCTTAATTTTCCCTTCGATGTCAATCCGTACAAATAGCCGTCCCAGGAACCGATGATTACTGTTCCGTCATGGGCTATTAAGGGCTTCGACCAGCGGATATCGTCGCCTGTCTTGTACTTCCACTTGAGTTTCCCTTCGGATGTGAGCGCATAAAGATAGTTGTCCTTGGAGCCGAAGTAGATGGTTCCATCTTCGGTTATCGCAGGTGTCGACCATATCTCATCACCCGTCTGGAACTTCCACTTCAATTCCCCTTCAGGATTCAACGCATAGAAGTAGCCGTTTTTAGCCCCGAAGTAGACGGTTTTATCCGGACCCACCGCGGGGAAGTACTCCATAGAGTCCTCGGTTTCGTATCTCCATATTACCTCACCCTCTGTGTTCAGGGCATTGAGATATCCGTCGTGGGACCAGAAGTATAT
>WJJO01000334.1 GCA_014729665.1 Caldifarciminota bacterium | reverse complement strand
GAAAGGATGTTGTATGGCTATAATCATCTTCGTCGGCATGGAGGAATCAAACACTTGACACCTTACCAGAAGTTGTCTATACTAAGACAACCTAAACTAGACGAAGGCCAACATGAGACGCAGTTGGTTGCATAGTACACTAGTGAATTCTTTACAATAAGGTTAGCTGTTAAGCCTTGTATTCAATCATCGAAGTTTAATACCCGTATCTACCCATACATACACAAGGTATCAGGTTACCGGAGGTGGTCTTTCATACCTCGACTTTTAATGTCCAGGGCATGATTCATCACAATCGTGGAAAAAGCAAAGAAAGAGAATAAAAGGATATGGTGCTGGGTAGAGAGAAATATATGAGTAAAGAGTTGGGCTAAGAAGGCAACCAGCAAACCTTCCGCAAAAAGCGCCCTTTTCCGGTCATTTAGCGCAATAAAACTCTTCCTTGCTCTCCAGAAATTCCGCAGAGAGAAGAAGATAGCGGTCATGAATGGGATAAACCCTAGCAGGCCGGTGCCGGAAAGGATCTCGAGGTAACTGTTGTGAATAACCGGAGAGAAGACGTGAGGGGTTGTTGAAGAATAAAACCTGAAAATACTCCTGAAACAGTCTACTCCGATCCCGAATAGAGGATGATTGAGAAATATCTCTATTGACTTAACCGCAAAATGTGCACGCCATTGTATAGAACCTATTCTTGTTGCCGTAAAGAAATTCATTAAACTCAAACCTGAAGTTGCGAAGTACTGCTGGAAGGCAAAATAAAAAATGATAATACCCACAATTAACAACCCTACGCCTAAATGAGGCCTCTTAAACCTTGTAAAGAGAAAAACCTGAAGCGGTACGAAGATAATGAGCATGCTTCTGGAATAGGTCAGGGGCAGTGCAAGGGACATCAACAGAAACGCCAGGAAAAAAAGTGCCTTTTGCCAGCGCCTTTCTGCACTGAATCCTGAATAGAATGAAATAGTGAGAATCGGAAGAAGCCAAAAGCCGAAGTAGTTGGGGTCGGTAATCGTGCCTTGTGCCCTTAAAAGGGGATGGCCGACGAACTTGATAAAAATAGATATAATACTCTGCACAACCATTCCAATGATGAAAACATCCAGGACAGTGCGTAATCTTTTTTCCGGGGCAAATAGATTAACACATATCCAATAGAGCAGAAGGTTACCGAAAAAAAGCCCCAGCCCAACAAACGCCTTTTCAATAAACCACGTGCCAAGAAGAGAAAAACAGCATCCTGCAAAGAAGATAAGCAGCGATGCACCTACGGCGGTAACCTTGAAGTATGGTGTCCTTTTACTCAGCAGGATATTCGGTACACTCAAGGCCACCATAAACAGCCCGAAGAATCGGGTAAAGCTTTCTAACGGAAAGATATCCTGCAGGATTAACATAATAGGAACAAGGAAGAAATACCCCAGCCAGAAAGGATAGGGATTTACAACAATGAGGATAACAAAAAGGACAAGCAGAGGTGACGCCGCAACAACTATCCCGGTTAACCCCGGTACAAGGAATATAAAAGGGACACCTGAAGCCAGCGTAATCAAAAAAGCCAGTGCCACCCACATGGGCTCCTTGCTAAAACGCTCAATGGAATTCAACGACCTTGCCATTTTTTACCATTAATTGCTGTATTTAACTTGCATCCCTAACTCTATCCATATTGGCTTAGATTGTCAATGACGAGGTAGAATTGACATATCACGAGTCGGTATTACACTCCGATATGTTGTTATTATCTCTTTTACTCATTACCGTACCTCAAGATGAGGTTTCGTTCACAATACTCGACCCTTCGGGTAAGGAAATAACCCAGGAGAAATTCCGGGACACCATAAAAAGGTATGACGTCATCTTCCTGGGTGAGCAACACGACGCCGTCCAGGCTCACCATGCTGAATTGGAAATACTCAAAAATATCGCCCAGGATGTAGACGATATGGTCTTGGCACTCGAGATGTTCGAGCAGGACGTTCAGGGAATCCTCAATGATTACCTTGCCGGGCATATATCCGAAGACTCCTTCCTGGCCGCCTCCCGCCCCTGGGGCAACTATACCGAAGATTACCGGCCCCTTGTGGAGTTTGCCAAAGAAGCGGGAATCCAGGTAATTGCTGCAAACATACCACGCAGAGCGGCGGCGGCTGTAGCCCGTTCAGGAGTGCTATCAAGCAAGACCCTCGGATCAGACAGCATCTGGATACCTGACACCCTGCATCTGGATTCAAAAGAGTATTATAATCGTTTCGAGGCAACCATGCAGGAACTCCCGCACACAGGACCGATGGGTAAGATGAATATCGACGCCCTTTACAAAGCGCAGGTTCTCAAAGATGCAGCCATGGCATCTTCTCTTCATCGATGGCTTGAAAGCAAGATACTCTTCGTATGCGGCGGCTTTCATTGCGAGTATCATCTGGGTATACCCTATCAACTTGCTAAAAATCATCCTGAACTGAAAATCGCAGTAGTCTCCATAAGACCTTATCCAGACAAACCCTCAGATGAAGTACGTTCCGCGATCGCAGACTTCTTGTGGTTATACAGATCCTCGGAAAACTCTCCCTGACTGCTACGGATGTTTCTATTGACACCTAATCTCGTAGGAGTATTATATTCTTATGCTGAGAGTTAAGGACTGTATGGATATTTCACCTGAAACGGTTACGCCCTCCTCATCCCTCAGAGAAGCTATAGAAATTATGTTGGATGCAAATCTTGAGGGTCTTGCTGTGGTTGGTGATAAGAAGAAATCCCTTGGCTTGCTGACCCTCGGTTACCTTTTGAGGGGATTCGTTCCTGACCATCTCAGGGAACTGCCTGAAACCATGCTAGAGGAGATCGAGGAGGTAAACTCTCACGCCTTTTTCGGACCAACCAGCCGCCTTTTCCTGGTTGCCGATTTCTTTAAGGAAGACGTGAAGCCACTCGAACCCGATATTCCCCTGATTATTGCGGCTTGTGAAATCCGACGCCAGATGCTTCCACTCCTGCCTGTTGTCAAAAAGACTAAACTCGTCGGAGTCCTTTACCAAAGCCAGATCATGCGAGGTTTTTTACATGAATCGTAAGCGGAATCTGATACCCTGAACTTCCAAACCTGGTACCTGAAGGCCCTTGTATGACCCCCGATACTCAGAAGAGCAATATGCTAATCCTCCCGCGGGAGTATCCTGATCCCGTCTTTGGATACCTTCTCTACAGAATCGTTCAATTCCTCCTCGGTCACCAATCCATCGGCTAAAAGCTCCTGTAAGCGCTTCTCGTTAGCCATAGCCACCTTCTCCCAAAGGCCCATCCTTTCAAGCACTTCCCGCAGTTTGGGCTGGTTTATCTTCAGGTGGGTATTGTTAATCAACCGGGCAGAACCCTTGGTAGAGAAAACCTTCCTCTCCCCACGTTGATTCATCTCTTCGATTATCTTAAGCTTAATCTCCTCCATCTGCTTCTCTATTTCAGCCCTTTTGACCCTCAAATCGAGGTAGTAACTAATGGACTCAGCTAGGTCTTCGGCAAGGTACGGCATATCCTGCTGATCGGGCGTTTTTGGGGACTTGTAGCCTGAGAAATAAAGGTAAAAAGCCGAACGTGAGGCTACAAAGTCGGCGATATGGAGGGCCCATTCCACAGGTTTCTTTGGCATACGAAGGGGTTGAGGGCCCCATAAACCCTGGTGGCACTCGATAGCTTCCATTATTTCATCGAAATGAGTGGTATCTGCGGAAAAATCCTTAAGCTGATAACGAACAATGAGGGGGTGGTCCTCTTCGGTATGACCTTCATCGGCGATGCCGTTCTTGAATGAGTCGTGCAGTATACTGGCGGCACGAAGAACATCCAATCTCACACCCTCTATCTTGAATACCTTGGCTATCTCGGTTGCTAAATATACTACCCTCTTGGTGTGCAGAACCAAACCGCCGTCATCCAGGGTATCCAGGGGATGAAACCGGCCTGACGCCGATGCGGGAACGTGCCAGAAGTAGTCGGGAACCTTGCCTAGAGCCTTGCTTACGAATTCCTTGATGGATGAATCCTCAATGGCTGCAATCTCTTCATCCAGATTATAGGGTTTGTTTGAGTCCATATAGGATAATGTTAAGGAATATTGAGGATTTGTCAAACCTCAGTATTCTCAATTTTTTAACCTGTCCGTATCTATCAAGCCTTCTGCTGCAACCGCAGCGTTGACAACGGGATAACGTCTTCTATTCGACGATCCCGGTAAACGAGGTAAGCTTGTATTCTCCCTCCATGGTGACGACCAACTCGGATAAGGGGCCAAGTTCAACCCTCATAAGCATATTGGACGTGAATAAAACGGTTCCGGTTCCCTTTGCCATGTACTGGTATTGCTCGAATGTTTCGATCTCCTCGGGGATGTACGGTATTACCTCAATCTTTATGCAGTCGTCGTATCCGTTTGCCTCTACGCCTTCGGCAACCACCTCGTAGTAGATGGTATCGGTCGTGGTATCATCGACTTCGTATTCGTATTCCCACTTGTCACCCAGTTCAGGGTTGGCGGGTGAAACCATATCCGGTTCCGAGGCTGAAATATCGTCGAACGTATAGACGGAATCCCCTTCGATGTGAACCCAGGAGTAGGAAACCGTTGGTTCCGAGGTATCACTCATCCAGTTGGTTGTCTCGATCTCCCATACGGCAAGGGGATTGGAGCCGGTAAGCTGGGTTTCCCTTGTAACTACGGTAACGCTTGCTGTAGTGTCGGTCCAGGTCGTATCCTCCGTCGGAAACTCCTCAGGGTAATCGTATACGTATTCAACAATATATTCGTACCTCCACCTGTTTCCAGGTTCGTACGGAAAGTAAGGCGAGGATCCTGCGTCCTGGTTTTCCACATAGGTTGCACCGTCGGAGGGATTGGGGAAGTATGCCGATTCCTCACACCCGGTAAAACCCATTAGCAGGATTAAAGTTAAGACTGACACGATGATTCTTTTATTCATACCGTTCCTCCTTGTTTTCAATATAACTTAAGATTAAGGGATATTCTGCTCTTGTCAACTCCCCGCATTTTTTCTCTTGATTCTCGGGATTAAAAAAACGCGGGGCCGCATGACCCCGCGTTAACAAATTCTAGAGTCGGTTTAACCCTCTGTGAAGGTGTTAAGATTCGATTCAGTCTCAGTGGTGGTAGTCATGGTGTCATCAAGGATTACGGTCTTAATAACGGTTTTACAGGTAGTCTTTACATTCCCTACATCCTTGGCCCAATACATGAAGTTCTCGTACTCATCAAACATATCGGTGCCTTCAGGGGTAACCTGGACCTTCAAGCAATCTGCATAGGTATTTGCTTCGACACCTTCCTCTACGACTTCATATGTGGTTGTAGAACTGGTGGTATCGTCGATCTGAATAACCATATCCCAGGTATCGCCGACCTTAGGCTCATTCGGCCACTTATACCATTCAGTGGTATCAGCTTTGGTTTCGTAGGTATAAACCCAATCCTTATCAACTTCTACAAAGCTGGTTGCATCTTCATTCTTGACTTCCCAGACCTTTGTACCGTCGTCCAGTTCGGTCTTGCCTACTACCTCAGTTTTGGTAGTCCAGCTTGAATCAAGTGTAACGGAATCATCTACAGTAGTCGTCATCGAAACGTCGTAATCCCAGGTATTACCTTCCGCTAGGGGATAGTAGGGAGATTTGGCGCCGCCTATGATATCACAGCCGACAAAACCAATAGCGAGAGCAACGACCATAACGGCCATTAATGCTTTCTTCATAACGTAACCTCCTTAGGTTTTAGTAGCAAAGTCTACTGAATATTTACCCCTTGTCAAGTCCAGGTAAGACACAAAGGTTTACCCGAAGGTGCAGCACGTTCTTAACATATTCACTTTACTTGACCCGCAGGTGTTTTCCCATACACTGGAATTGAACTAAGTCTAACGGTTAAGGAGTTCAACTTGAAAAAACCTCGGATGACCGCGAGGGATGAAATGAATCCGAAGAAAGATACAGGGCTTACCGGAAGGATCGCGGATGATGCTTAAGCCTATATGGTTCTTTGCAATAATCCTCACGATGACGGGAAACGTCTCAGAAGAATATGAACCTTTGAAAAAGGAAGCCGCAGGGATACTTGCAAAACAGGCCGAAACTGCCGAAGAAGGCTTCGTACGCCTCGATGCGGCCCTCGCTCTCCTGCCTTACCGACCCTCAAAAGCAATACCTGTTGCCATAGAGGAACTGGAATCGGGGAAAATAAATTATGTCTTCGAGAAGAAAGCGGTAGACTCGTTGGCGCATTTTCTCAGCAGGGACGTGATAAGAAAGGTCAGAAGAATTCTGAGGAAAAGTCCGCAGGCTCGATGGGCGGTTCGTCTTATTTCTCAGGTCGGCGATCCCGATGATTTGAGACTGACCGAACCATACTTCCTTGACCCAGCATCTGACCCGGCGCTCATACCCTTGCTTGCGGTTTATGAAAAGAATGCGCAAGGGATCCTTTCAGAACTTCTTCACTACTCCGCGCTGAAATCTTGCATCGCGGCAGAACTCCTGATGGATATGGGTATAACGGATTACCATGACGT
>WJJO01000027.1 GCA_014729665.1 Caldifarciminota bacterium | reverse complement strand
GCGTTGGTTTATGGCGGTAAGATCGAGGAAGGTCTCGGGATTCTCATCGAATGCAGTGAGGTTTTTAAGGGCCGGGAAAATCTTTACGGATACGCTAGGAGTCTTTATGAAATTGCCCGAACTATGTTTAATCATAAAGGGTACAGCCGGGAAGCGGATCAGGCATTAGAAGAGGCTGTGGGGGTATTTTGCAGGCTGGGTGCAGAAAGGGATATTGAATCGATAGAAAGATTCAAGATAGACAATTTCGCGAATTGGAGAAACGAAAACGGTCTTTCCCAGGCTTACCTTTCAGGACTTAAGCGTATTAGTGAATTGATAAACGACAGGTTGGGTGAAGAGAACTACATGATGCAGCTTTTAACTATGGTTCTTGAATTGACCGGGGCCGAACGGGGGATGATTTTTTTTGCAGATAAGGCCCAGCTCTACTCGGCGGCGTCTAAGCGTATGGATTCGGCTACCACAAAGGATGCCCGGCGCATCTCGCAAACGGTCGTCATGCAGGTCAAACGTTCCCTTACCTCAATCTATACCGAGGACGCAACCAAGGACGAACGTTTCTCCAATTCTCAAAGCATCCTGTTGAATAACATCCGCTCGATCCTGTGTATCCCTCTTAAAACAGGATCGCGTCTTATCGGTACAATATATCTTGACAGCCAGATACCGGGTTTGTTTGAAAAAGATAAGATAATATATTTCGAAGCCCTGGGCAACCTATTAGCCGCTACGACAGATAAATCTCTTGAATTCCAGAAGTTACGCGAAGAAATTAACCTGACACGAAGGAGGGGTAAATGGCAAGAGTCCGGGATAGTACTCGGTTCCTCACCTGCAATGAAGGAACTCGACCGACAACTTGCCCAGGCTACCTTGACTGAGACAAACGTATTATTAGAGGGCGAAACCGGAACCGGCAAAGGGGTCTTTGCAAGGCTTATTCATGAACAGAGCTCACGAAAGGACCGGCATTTCTGTTCAATCAACTGCGGTATCCTTCCAGAGGGACTTTTGGAGTCGGAACTTTTCGGTGCCCAAAAGGGGTCTTACAGCGGCTCGGTCAGCGACCGGGTCGGTCTGATCGAGGCAGCCGAGGGGTCAACTGTCTTTCTGGACGAAATAACCAATATCTCTTTGACGACCCAGGGCAAATTGCTCGAGGTTATTGAAGAGCGTGTCATCCGGCGTCTCGGAGAAACTAAAAAGAGGAAGGTTAATGTTAGATTCGTCTTCGCTACAAACAGAAACCTCAAAAAGGAGGTGCGCGATGGGAATTTCAGGGAAGACCTTTTCTTTCGCCTGGCCACCCTCAGGATTCACATTCCACCCCTGAGGGACCGGAAAGAAGATATCCCTGAGTTTGTGGAGTTTTTCCTGCGCAAGTTCTCCTCCGAACTCAACAAGGATGTAACCGAGGTAACCCCGGATGCAATGCAGGCCCTGATCAATTACAACTGGCCTGGAAACGTCCGTGAGCTTTCCAATGTGATAGAGAGGGCTGTACTCCTGGCAAAGGTGCCGCAGATAAACCCCAGGCTGCTGGACCAGAGGTTCTGGCCGCAAAAAACGCCGAAACTGAAGGATATCCGCACACTCGAAGAGAAGGAGTTGATACGCCAAACCCTGCGGGCAACGAACGGAAACGTAAGCCAGGCAGCCAGGCATCTCGATATAACCAGACAACACCTGACGCGGCTCATGAGTCGCTACGGAATCTCACGTAAATTCAGACCGACACATTAATGTTACACCTGAATTTCGCTATAAGATAAACAATACCGGGACTTACAGTAAAATATCTGAAATTTCCTTATATAAGTGTAACATTAATGCTACACAAGGATTTATTCCTAACCTCCAGTATTACACTAAGTTACAGAATTAGCACCCAATAAACCTTATAAAACTGTAACATTAATGTTACATAATAGCGTTATGTAAACTAGAATCGCGAGGGGTCGTGCTTGTATGTTACGTATTTACAGCATTTACAAGAGTCAATTTTTGTAAACTTTAGTTGGTTTTTTTGCTTTTTTAAGTCCCCTTATAGCTTGAGTTGTGGGGTTGGCACATATCGTGCAATATATATGTCGTTAAATGATAATAAAAAAAATGGAGGCTTGAATGAAAAAAAGACTCAAGACAGTAATCGCCATAACCCTGATTTCAGTATGCGTTATGGGTGTTATGGTTCCCCTCGTTGCATCCGAGCATGTATCGGTAACCGATGTATGCGGAAGCGACAATCTGATAGATGATGGTACCGACCCTATTGCTGATACGACGGATACCTCAGGCGATGTAGGAGGGGGCATGCCGCCGCCGCCCGATACCTTGCCACCGCCCGAACCCCCCTGGGATTGAGGTCGAGTATTAATGAATACAGCAAGGAATTACTATGTATGAGATTCAAGATAACGAACTAGAGGCTTTATACGCGCATGAAGACCTTCTGGGAAATACCTTAATGGAACTAGGTTCCAATACGCGCGTTCTTAATCATCATCTCGTTAATGGCATGCGTGTTCGTCCCGATTCGTCCGGACGTGAATTGGTAGTGGAGATCTTTGCCCACAAAACAACCCGTCAATTATTGAGTGTAATAAGGGAGGAGTTCGGCAGCCACAGGGTTCTTCTTCACCATCTAAAGTGGGGATTAGTGTTCGAAATAGTTTAACCCCTCCTCCAAAAGGGCCAGCCTACGCTTTCCGAAGCATCCTAAGGTTGGCCCTTTTATCTATATCTTAAATCGGGTTCAAAATTATAAAAAAACCAAGAGGAAGTCAGGAATATCAAAGGCTTAAGCTTAGGAACTTATCCTCAATCAATTCAATTCTTTAAGGATAAGGGGGTTAATTAATCGGTATCTGCACCTCTATGGAAAAGCCCTTGCCGTAAGCTCCAGGGCTTAAAGCGACCCTTACATCACGCATCCCGGAAAACATCTCGGAATCGGCAAGACCCCACCTTCTGGCAAGCCTGTCCCCTAAAAAGGCGCCGCCTACACCAAAGGCGATGGGTAATCCCGCGGCAACCGCCTCCAGGGGAGTATCCGCGAATTCGGTTGTATCGGTTTTAATAGACACCAAAAGCATTGATATCCCCGATCCGGCCAGGCCTGCGATCTCAGCACCGGCCCAACGAGCCCAGAACGAGGATTCCTCCTCTGTGGTGAAGGACGCAAGATGAACACCGAGGGAAGCGCCTAACGGTACTCCCACACCGTAGCAGGCTGCAAGGGCGGCTGGGAGTTTTACACGGTAAGGTTCTTCCCCCTCCTCGTATTTAGGGGATGCCACCCAAGCCAGCTGTCCGGTTATGAAGCCGGTTAATACCGAGAACATCACACCTACCGAGGCCTTCTCGACCGTTGAACCGAGGTCTCCGGCAGCGCCAGCCGGCACAATGACCACAAGAAGTATTGCCAATAGCCCTTTCATGACAAGGTTATTATCCCCCAAAACCGGGAATAGTCAACACCAATCCGGCTTCTCTCCTCAATAAGAAAAATCTTTGACGTTCATCGATCCATTTGGTCGCTTCATGAACTCAGCGGATAAGTATACCTTTCGGTATTAACGGGCTCAGAAATCCTTTCGATAGAGCCTGTGGCGTTTATATACCCTTCCTCCCAGGCGTTCCATCTCGGCACGCATCTTTGTGTTCGTTTCCAACTCGGGATGACTGTCAATATGTGTAAGACCCAGCTTAAAGGAGGTTTCAAATAACGCGTTGGCCATCAACACATTCAATCCTTTACCCCTGTGTTCTTCCTTTATAGCTCCCAGAACCATATCCAGCCTTCTCGAATTCCTCCGGGCACGGATGATCTTTATTAACCCGAAGGGGTAAAGCCTGCCTCTTGCCTTTCTTATCCCATTTGAGAAATCGGGTATCCCCACGGCAAAGGCAACTACTCGACCCTTGAAGGTAACCAGCTTCACCAGCCTGGAATCGAGCACAGGAAGATACTCCTTGACCACCTTATCTATCTCCCCTTCGGTTAATGGCGAAAATCCATAAAGATCATGGTAGGTCTCGTTCATCAAGGCAAAAACCGGTTTCACCCATTTCTTCAATTCCTTACGATCGCTAAACTCGACCAATTTGTATCTCCCGCTGCGAAGAACCCTTTCTGCTATCTTTGCATAAACCTTCGGAGGAGATTTTATATCCACGTAGTAGGTTACCCAGTCGACTTCCTTTCTGTAACCTGCGGCCTCAACCAGACGGTGGAGATAGGGAGGGTGCCAGGGTTCACCTACCGAACCCCTCTGGTCGTAACCCTCAACAAGGATACCTGCAGGATCGGTATTGGCAAAGCCAAGTGGACCCACGATGTACTCATACCCCTTAGCCTTGACCCATTCCTCAACACGGGACAGGAGGGTGGATGCAACCTCCTTATCGTTTACCGCATCGAGAAACCCGAAGCGGGATTCCCTGGTATTGTGATATTCGTTAACCCTGTGATTGATTATACCCATCACCCTGCCCACTACCTGCTTTCCGCGCCAGGCAAGGAAAAGGACAGCGTCCGAAAATCTCCATGCGGCATGCCTTTTGGGATTGAAGAAGATACGTTGAGTTTTGTACACGGGATGAACCCAGCAGGGATATCTCCTCTCATAGAGCCGTTCCGGCAGGTATATGAACAGTCTCCTCTCACGGGCCGATTTTACCTCCCGGACCTTTACCGCCATCGCCTCTCCACTCGAAGGTTATACCGGGTAACATACCACCGATAGTTCGGTTGTGTGAAATCGGATTGGATGGGAATCAAACCTTCTTAGTCGATGTTCCTGAGATCATCGATAATGGTGACCTAAACCCGGTTCCTGAGTTTTGCCAACCTTGAGGCCAGGTCTTCGCCGATTGAGGTTAACTCGTAGGTACCGGAGGCCGCTTTAACAAATCCTGACTCTTCCAGGATAGTCAGGGAGCTTTCTACGGCCTTCTGGGGAAGCTCAAGACGTCGGATGTCCCTCACATTGGATAGTATCTCACTCAGGTTCAATGAAGAACCGTTTTCATCAAGGGTCTCAACTATAGCCGAAGAAACGGTGGTGGCGAAGAAAAAGCCTATCAGGCACTCGGTGAGTTTCTCCGAGTGCATCATCGCTCCAGCCAGGGCATTCGATTATACCTGCATAACAGTGGTAGATTACTCAATAAGGCCTCCTTGGTGATAATATTATCTTCAATTCCAATTATCCCTATATCCATCCATCTGTCAACACCCGTTCTAGGCACACACATTATAAAGCCTTGCGATAGATACGATATCTTTTGTATCGCCTACCTCCGACGCGCTCGATCTCAGCTATAATCTTTTTATTCGTCTCCTGCTCCTTATGTGTATCCATATGCGTCATCCCTGCCTGGATGGCGCTGGTATACATTGCCTTTGCCATTAAAACGTCGAGCCCTTTACCCCTGTGTTTCTTCTTTATCGCCCCCAGGACCAGATCCAACCTCCTGCTTGCCTTCAAGCATCTGAGGATCTTCAGGAAACCGAACGGGAAAAGCCTGCCTCTTGCGGCCCTGAATCCGGGCGAGAGATCGGGCAGGCCCAATCCAAAGGCAACAACCTCATTATCATATACCACCACCTTTGCAAAACGGGGGTCGAGGAATGACTGGTAGTTCTGAACCGTCTTCCTTATCTCCCGGTCCGTAAGGGGTGAGAACCCGTAAAGCTCCGTGTAGGATTCATTAATCAGGCGGAATACAGGCAGGATGTAGGGTTTCATCTCGCGCTTGCTGCTGAATTCAAGAAGCCTGTACCGGGTTCTTGAAAGCAGTCTGCGGGTGATCTTATCATAGATAGGTGGTATGGTGTTATCGGTCAGTTCGATTTTATATCCAAACCAATCCATCTCCTTGCGGTAACCTGCCCCCTCTATCAGGCCGGGTGTGTATGGAGGATGCCACCAGGAGGCTATGATACTTCGATGCTCCTGTCCTTCGACGAGGACCCCCTGGGTATCGGTATTCTTGAAGCCAAGGGGGCCGATTATATAGTCCGCCCCTCTGTCTTTAGCCCAGCCCTCAACCGTTGACAGGAGCCTGGTTGCGGTTTCCTGATCGTCAATACAGTCAAAGTATGAGAATCTCGCCTCCCTGGTCTTGTGGAACTCGTTGAACCGATGATTTACTATCCCCATGATCCTGCCGACCGGATCATCGCCAGCCCAGGCCAGAAACAGGATAACGTCGGAGTATCCCCAGGCGTCGTTTTTGCCGGGGTTGAAGTAATCCCTCTGAGACCGGTAGATCGGATGAACCCATTGAGGGTATTTTTTTTCATACATCCGTTCGGGAAGGTAAATGAATGCCTTCTTCCCCTTTTTAGACGAAACCTCACGGATCTCCGCTTTCTTCTTCATCTCCCTATTATGCCATAACTCTACCAAAGGTCAAGTTTTTTGACCGTTAGCAGTTGGAGATCACGTCTGCAAATACTATATGAAGTTTTTTAGTCCAGACTCTTACGGAACAGGCGGTGACGTTTATAGATACGCCCGCCCACACGTTCCATCTCGGCCCTTACCCTAGTGTTCGTCTCAAGTTCATGATGGCTGTCAACCATAGTAATCCCTGCCTTTAAGGCGCTTTCATACAAGGCATTGGCCATTAATACGTCAAGACCCATCCCGCGAAACTCGTCTGAAATAGCCCCAAGAAGCATATCGAGCTGATCGGTCTTTCGACCCGCGTTCATTATCTTAAAGATTCCGAACGGGAACAACCTGCCACGGGCGGCCCTTATACCTTCGGTCATATCGGGTATACCCAGCGCAAATCCTGCAAGTCTATCCCCAAAGGTTATCACCTTAACGAATCGGGGGTCTAATAGGGGAATATAATCGGCTGCAATCCTGGTTATCTGATCGTCATCAAGATATGATACACCGTCAAGACCGCTGTAGGAATCGTTGATAAGATCGAATATAGGTTTGACGTAGGGTGCGAACTCCCTCCTTCTCTTGAACTCGACCAGCTTAAAACCGTTACGGCCGATAATACGCTGTGCAATCCTCGTATAGACTTCCGGTAACGGTTTAGTAAAATCCACCAGATAGGTTACCCAATCCAACTCCTTGCTGTAGCCGGCCTCCTCAACAAGCTTATGTGTCCAGGAAGGATGCCACCATGTTGTGATTGTCGCCCTATGCTCGAAGCCCTCAACCAGCATTCCTTCGGAATCCAAATCGATAAAACCCATGGGGCCTACAATAGCCGAACACCCCCTGGCTTTCGCCCACTCCTCGCAGGTCTCCAGGAGTGCACAGGCAACAGCCTGGTGTCGAGTGCAGTCGAAGAATCCGAACCTGGCCTGCCTTACGCCCTTCTCATTATTATACCGGTGATTTACGATCCCCATAATCCGGCCCACCACACGCCTGTCTACCCGGGCCAAGTACAGTCTCCCCTCGCAGTATCCCCATGAGGGATTCTTTCTGGGATTAAAGAAATCCCTCTCGCTTGCATATATGGGATGTACCCATTGAGGGTAACCCTTTTCATAAAGCCTCTCGGGAAGATAGATAAACCTCCTCAAATCCCCTGCTTTCGTTACTGCCTTGACCTCGACTGTCATTCATCCTCCTTAGGAAGGAAATTATCGTCAAATACCTCTCCGCGTCAAGCCAATTCTTTAAGGGGTGAAAAAGTTCATCCGGCGGATTAATTGCTTGCATTCGGCAACCCTGCAAGTAAACTCAACCGTTGGTGACATCTTGAGAAGTATTAGAAACGTACACAGCCCTATTGCTTTGGTAACCGGGGCGTCCACCGGAATAGGCAAGGGCTTTGCCCAAAAACTTGCCGCCGACGGTTATAACCTCATACTGGTTGCAAAAACCGGAGAAGGAAAACTTTTAGACAAGGTTTCCGGAGAATTGGAAGAGAAACACAAGGTTTCCGTTACCAGCTTTACGGCGGATTTCTCAACCCCTCAAGGGGTGGATAAGGTAACGAGCATCATCTGCACGCTACCCGATCTCCATATCCTGGTCAACAACGCAGGATTCGGTGAACCCGGTATCTTCCACAGAAAGGATATCAGAACCCTGACCGATATCCTGATGGTCAACGTCGTAGCGGCAACCAGGATAGCGCACGCAGCAATACCGGTGATGCTATCCGGGATAAACAAAGGATGCGATGCAGGTACTTATAAGACGCGCGGGATCATCAACCTTTCATCGCTCGCGGTATTTACCCTTTACACACCCAATATCGTCTACCGTTCGACAAAGGTCTTCCTTAAGGGATTTTCAGATTCACTTGCGTTCGAGCTGCGAAACACAGGCATCAGGGTACAGGTCTTGTGTCCGGGTCTGACAAGAACCGATATGTACACTAAGCTTGGTTACGATGAAGGCCATCCGATCTACGATAAGTATAAATTCATGACACCTGCCCAGGTCGCGGAACGTTCGATCGACTACCTTAAACGTAATAAGGTGATGTGTATCCCGGGTTTCAGGAATAAGCTGTTGGCTTTCATCCTGTCCAATATACCGCGCCGTTTATTCTACGCATTCTACGACAGATTCATGAAGGGCATGGGCAAGGTAGTTAAGTGGGAAAAGGGCGACTAGTTATAGCGGAATGTGATTACGGATGGTATCTGCGTCACCGAAAGAAGTGAATGATATCGGTACGATTCAGGACAGAGCCAAGGAAAGCAAGCAAGGCGACAGCCTCACTTATGTTAACTGTAAGCGAAACATCGGTGCCCTCATCTGAATAGAGCAGAGGTTTTCAGAACCTATCCTGCAAACTCGAATCGTATTTCAACCAAATAACCCCTAGGAAAGCCCTTCTGTTAGTATTCTCAGGGTCAGGCTACTTGGTAGTGGGGGGTTTTACTCCGTGCCCGGTTTCAGGTTCGGTCCCCTCGCTCTCATCCTCGCCACCCTGGACGAATATCTCCACGCTTCGCAGGGTTGTATAGCTGCCCGGTTGTCCGGAGGTATTGAAGGCTTGAATCCGATTTGCGGAAACACCTGCCGATACAAGTCCGCCGGCCACCGCCTGAAGCCTGTTGTCGGCTACAGAACTGATGGTACTGTATGAAACAAGCTGTACGTAAGAGCCGGACGATGAGGCGATCTTTTCGGCAGCAGATCGTATTACCGCCATATCCGCATAATCTAGGGTAGCACTCTTCGGTTCAAAGCTAACTACGTACCAGGTGGAATTTGTGGCTGTGTTACCCTGATGGAATGTCAAATCTGAAGATTGAGTGGAACGTCCGTAGGAATAATTGTTCGGGGTATAGGTCTGTGTCCTGTAGCCCTTCGAGGTTTCATCGGTGTGGAAGTTCAACAGGGCCTGGGGCTGTCGTGCGTAGCCCTGGGGTGTATAAGAATAACCCCTGTATATCCCGGAGGCTGAGCCGTAGGGGATGCTCGAGGTATCGTCGTGGAAGTACAGGATGCCGCGAGGGGGCTGAACCGTATACCCGTAAGTACCGTAGTTTCCGTAACCCGGGGTGTATCCCGTACCGTATGAACCGCCAGGGGAAATGACTACAGGTACCGTTCCCATGGGCTTCTGTGAGGCGGCGGAATAGGAGTAGGGGACCTGGTGGCTTCCTGAGGAAGATATCACCACCGGTACCGTTTGTGAAGAACCTGAGGTTCCGGTACCTGCCGATATCACTATCGGTTCTGCCGAAGCTCCGGATTGCTGAGAGGATATGACCACAGGCGATGTCCGGCTTGCACCTGTTACCGGCTGGGCCAGGTAGTTGTGTATTATTACCTCAACCTTAATCGGTGTCTGGTCCTCAGGGGTCTTAGCGGCTTGAGTCCCTGCAGCTTCCGCCTCTCCATCGACAGGCGGGGCAGTGGCTGCTTCGACAACCCCGACCTCCCCTTCGATAAAAGTCTCTTCTTCGGTAATGATCTCTTCTGCCGGGACATCCTCCGCCGGAGTATCTGGTGTGGCTACATCTCCATACACCTTTTCATACTCCTCCTCGGTCATTGCCGCAGCAACCTGTGGCTCATCCCCCCTCTCTTCGATGGCCTCCTCTGGGGGAACCTCGGCAATCTCCGCTTCACCGTTCTTCCTAACAAGCCTGGAAATCTTCTTCTCGAGGGCCTTCTCATTATCCTCGCTGTACCCGACAAGTTTTTCAACCAATTCGCCTTCCTGATTGTATACACAGTAGGTGGGAACCGCGTCTATTGCGAATCTATCGAGAAACGTCTGGTCGCAGATTAATACGGGCAGATCGATAACCAGTTCGGTCCACAGTTCGGAGATCTGCTCAGGTGTATCGTTCCAGGCATTCACCGCGTATATATGGGCTTGATCCCCATACTCATCGGCCATCTTCTGGGTGAAGATCAGGGCGTTTCTGCATGGTCCGCATGCCACCCCAAAAAGGTCCAATACTACCGGTTTGCCTAAAAGATCGAGGTTGGTTACCTCTGCCCCCTCCTGTGTGGTTAAGATGTAACCATGTGATTCCTGCTCCAGGCTGTCTTCTGGTATGGCTACCCGGTCCT
>WJJO01000333.1 GCA_014729665.1 Caldifarciminota bacterium | reverse complement strand
GGACTAAGCATAGAGGCAGGGTTAATCTGAGGAGAACTACAAACACAAAAAGCCTAGAAAGGCAACAGGAGGTAAATCCTTATGTTGAAAAAACTGGCCATCTTAACACTCATCACGGCAAGCTTTGGTTGGGCCGCATTCGACGTTGCAGTCGACGATGCAATCACCGTTCCGGCTCCAGCGGTCGTAGACAGCTCCAACGAAGTTGTAGCTTTTCTAAGTACGACTCATACCGAAGCGATAGAGGATGTTCCTATCTTCGGAAAGATCGAAGAACTGGTTACATCCGCAGTCCTCATCGAAGAGGACTTCGAGACGGAAGGGGAGTTTCCACCGGGGAATTGGACCCAGGTTATCTTCAACACAGACACCATCGGTGGTGAACTACCCTGTACATGGACTCAATCTGACTTCGATCCCGAGTTTCATAACGGTAACTATGGAGCCTATGTTTGGGGCAGTGACAATGCTTCTAACGAATGGCTGATAACACCTTCAATGAATCTCAGTGCAACATCTGAAGATGCTATTGTAACTTTGAACTTCTGCAGTGCCTTCCTGCCTTTTGAAGTAAATGCCCACCATTACATATGTGTTTCTCTCGATGGCGGTGAAACCTGGATAGATACACTTGCTGATCTGAGTAGGGATTATTTGGGACCTTACCCGGAAGAACGAATTCGGATCGATGACGAACCTAATCCGATCAATCTGGATCTCAGTGATTATATCGGTGAAGAGGATGTAATTATCGGTTTCAACTACCGCAAGAGTATAGAAAATTTACCATCATCGTGGTCGCTGGATGACGTTACCGTAGACGTAAAGAGCTACATAGAAAGATGGGCTTCAGGGGAAGAAACCGTACCTGTGGTAGCTATGACTTTACCCCACATAGAACACAGGTTTGAGGAATCCTGGGTCCCTGAAGAGGAAGGTTCCTATTTTCTTACAGTTTGGACCGAGCTGGAAGGTGATGAGGATCCTTCAAACGACGAGTTCGTACGAATCGTCAAGGCAGGCGGACAGGTAGATTTCGCAATCGGCGGTATTATTTCACCTCATGAAGTAGAAACACCTAATGAATCCATCGTTCCCAGCTGCCTGGTTTGGAACTTAACGGAAGATACTTGTATAGCATACGTCAGATGTGTGATACAAGGCGGAGGTCAAACCTATAGCGACAACAAGGAAGTGATGCTCGAGCCCGCCAATGATGAAAACCAGGGTTTTCCGGAACCGGGAGAAGCTCAAGTGTCGTTTAAACCCTTCCCCGTTGGTGAAGCCGGAAGCGAGTATACCGCTGTTTTTACCGTAAATCATCCTCTGGATACAGCTGAGCGGAACGACTCGAGGAGCAGAGACTTCGTTGCCGGTCTGCCACATGCAATCGTACCGGTAGAGGTTCTTGAGCCTGTTGACGGTGAAACATACGATGCCGGAGAAACCCTGACACCCACCGCAATCTATGAAAACATGGGCGTCGAAGCTGAAAGTGACTGGTTTGCCATTTTGGAGTTTTCGAGCAACCTTGGCGTAGAGGAATACGATACCGTACATGTTATCGAAACTATGGAACCAGGTGAACCTTGTAATGTCGCTTTCTCTGATGTAACTCTTGCCGATGAAAACGCTGAATATACTGTCAACTTCTCCTGTTACATGAATATCGAAGATTTCCAAGGCGGTGAACTCGAAGTTGGTTTCTCCGCTCAAAAAGGTGCAATCGAGGATGGTCCAATGCCTAAGGAATATGCCCTTGCTGTTTCGAACAGTCTTGCAAACAGCAACATGATGGTTCGATACTCAGTGCCTAAATCCGGACACGTTGCAATTAAACTATACGACGTAACTGGTAAACTGGTCGAGACATTCGTCGAAAAGCCGGTTACACCCGGATACGGTTCGGTTGAACTGAATACCGAGGATATACCTTCAGGTCTTTACTTCATCCGCATGAATGCCGATCAATTCTCAGCAACCCGGAAATTCGTACTGATTCGATAATCTAGAAACCCACATAACCTTATCCTGCAGGGGCGGTCGAAAGACCGCCCTCTTCTTTTATCCTTAACTCATGTTGTAAAAAGCAACAAGAATCTGATATTCTATTAAGCTGTAAGACTATTCAGGTATCTTAGAAAGATGTAAAACAACACCATTCCTTTCGGAATGGTGTTGTTAGTGTGTCACCTAAGTCTAAGAGAAATTTGTCTCCCGTTTATCCTTTTCGTGTCATCTATGAGGCGCTACGATACTTTTAGAGCAACTACCGTGCCAACCACCCATCACAATCCCTAAGTCCAAAGGATAAATAAGTTACAGGAAGAACAGCTTAGTTTCTCATTAATATCAGGTGCCACGATCAAATACAGTCAACCCTAATAATGGTTAATCCTGTTTTGGTTTGTGACACCAAACCTTGACATGACCTCTTCAGGTTCTATAATAATATATAAATACAACCCGGAGGTCATCATGAGGCGCTACCTCATTCCAAGAATCTGCCGGGTAACGGTTCTGTGGGCCACAATCTCCCTGATACCAAGTCTCTCATTAGCAACTTTACTACCTGAAACTGGGATAGTCTCACAAAAGTACATTATCCAGGTGAATGACAGGAACCAAGTTCAATCCTTCGCAGAAAAAAATAATATCGAAATATCACCTCTGATCTCCTACCCAGATCCATCCGAGGAAGTAACCGAAATCTTTGCCGACTACTATTTGATTTCTGTATCAGCTGAAACCCAAGAAAACGAAGACAACATTGTCAATTTGCTGTTATGCAAATCCTGGATCAAGTCGGTGCAGAGAAACGAAACCGTATCACTTCCCGAGGACCCTTATAATTCTCAAACCATAAGAAATTTCGATGGTCAGAATCCACTTTCAGATTCACCCGATGATCCTCTGTTTCCCTATCAATGGGATAAGATGATTACTAAAACGAGTCTTGCCTGGTCAAAAACGACCGGAAGTTCAGAGGTAACAATCGCCATACTGGATTCCGGTGTGGATACAGATCATGAAGACCTGGCACCTAATGTTGTTTCAGGATACGATTTCCTCGATAGAGATACTATCATTGAGGATGATAACGGACACGGCACAAAGATAGCGGGAGTTATAGCAGGCAAAATTAACAACGCTCTGGGTATAGCAGGTATTGCAGGTAACTCAAAGATTATGGCGTTAAAAGTTGTCAACTCATTCGGAAACGTTAAACGCTCAGACGCTATTAATGCAATCCTTTATGCGGTCGATAATGGTGCAGATGTAATAACGATGAGCTTTGGATTCAATGGACCGATCGAAGCTGAAGAAGAAGCGATCGAGTACGCATGGAGGAAAGGGGTATTCATCACCGCCTCTGCAGGTAACAAAGCGGAGATTGCTCCCGCACACTATCCCTCGTCATATGAACACGTAATGGCAGTTGGTGCTTCGGATTCCGTTGATGCAAGGGTCGATTTCTCCAACTATGGAGATAATGTTGACATATACGCACCAGGCAAGAGTGTCTGGATGACTTTGATGGATGGTGGATACGGCACCGGCTCAGGAACCTCATATGCAGCGCCGCAGATCGCAGGTCTTGCAGCCCTAATTCAAAGCACTTACACTGATTATTCAGCTCAGGAAGTATGGGACGCTATTGTATACGGTGCTGACACAATAATTACAGATGTTGGTCTGGTTATCAGAATGAATGCAAAGAAATCACTCGACAATGAACTCAATACTTCTGCAGTAGTCTCAGAATTCTATAAGGATTCTGAGGAGATAGATGAAATGGTTTGCATATCACAAATCCATGGAAAAACAGTCAAATTCTCAGTGAGTAATACACAATCAGGAAACTACTACATTTACGTTTATGATCTTTCTGGCAAAGTTGTATACCGTAACTATGGAAGCATATCTCCAAATGCGGATGTGATCCTCGATTTAAACCTAGTTTCAGGTGTATATTTTTGGCAATATCGAACTGACTCTTCAATCTATTCTGGAAAACTTGTAGCGATAAGATAAATGGATTCCGATTATGTTCGGTTAAAGCGAATATACTAACTGCACCACTTGGACTACTTTAGGTTCTTAGAAGGTCGTGTATTGTATCAAAATGCCGATACCCCTACAAAACGAAATTACCTCTGTAAAGTAAATGCAATAATCACATCACTTAACGGTATGTCAGATTTACTCAATGGTTCGATTATCATTAATACCCCGCGAGGCATTCTCAAATCTTATTTCGGTAGAGAATAAGGATGGCCCCAGGAGTCATCAGAAAGGTGTAATGCGACCCATTTGTCAAGACACATTTGGGGTCAAAGAAGTGTAGAGTTTTCATACTGCTTTCCTGCAATCTTCCT
>WJJO01000332.1 GCA_014729665.1 Caldifarciminota bacterium | reverse complement strand
ATTCATGAAAGGGAGATTAGAGTTGAATATCGGCTCCCCCGGACTTGATAAAGACGGATTGATGACATTTTTTAAGCCCTTTTTTACACAAACGCCATTCGACTGGCTGGTTTGGGGCGATTGAAGCCTGCACCCGCATTACAATTCCCCGATAGACTATATACTAGGACTTCCAGTGGTGATATCGTTGACAAAACGGTATCAAGAGCTAAACTTCCGTATGTTGTGGATAGAAGAACTCGGTAAACATATCGGTGAAAAGGTAATCCTTCGCGGCTGGGTCTACAACCGCCGTGACTCCGGCAAGGTAAGATTCGTTCTTTTAAGGGACGGAACCGGGATATGCCAGTGCGTGTTTGCAGACTCGGAGGTCGAGAAAAAATACTTCGAGCTGGCCGACAGCGTAAATCAAGAATCACTAGTCGAAGTGGAAGGTACCATAAGGGAATTCGACCGTGCACCGGGGGGGGTGGAGCTGGCAGCTCGAAGCATGAAGCTGTTGGCGGATTCGGTCGATTATCCCATTACACCCAAGGAACACGGGATAGACTTTCTTCTCTCCCGCAGACACCTCTGGCTGCGTTCCTCAAGACAGCACGCGCTACTGCGGTGCCGGGACACATTAATCAGGGCGTTCCACGAGTTCTTCGGCGAGCGTGGCTTTATCCTTATAGATCCACCCATGATAACCCCAACCTCCTGCGAGGGGACTACGGAGTTATTCGAGATTTCATACTTCGATGACAAGGCCTATCTGTCGCAGTCCGGTCAGTTATACATGGAACCGGCGGCTGCTGCTTTCGGCAAGGTTTACTGCCTGGCACCTTCGTTCAGGGCGGAAAAGTCCAAGACGCGCAGGCACCTTACCGAATTCTGGCATCTTGAACCCGAGGTCGCTTTCCTCGATCTGGCGGGAGACATGGAATTGGCTGAGGAGATGCTCAGTTTCGTGGTCAAGGAACTGCTTGAGGGAAGATCGACTGAAATTGAATTCCTCGGAACCTGGGGGAAAAACAAACAAGAGAAGCGGGCCTTCAGGGAGCATATAGAACTCTTAAAAAATCTTAATCCTCCTTTTTACCGCATTACCTACACCGATGCCGTAAAGCTGCTTGCAAAGAAAGGCGTCAACATCCAGTGGGGAGATAAGTTCGGTGCAGACGAGGAAGCGATAATCTCCGCCGTGTACGACAAGCCGGTTTTCTGTCACCGTTACCCGAAGAGATCCGCTCCCTTTTACATGAAGGAAGATCCTGAGAATCCTGAACTGGTGAAGAACTTCGATCTTCTAGCCCCCGAAGGATACGGTGAGATAATCGGAGGTTCACAGCGTGAAGACGACCTGGCTAAACTTGAAGCCGCCATAGAAAGACACAATCTGCCCCGTGAACCACTGGAATGGTATCTGGATATCAGGCGTTACGGGACATTCGTGCATTCCGGCTTCGGAATAGGTGTAGAACGCACACTGGCCTGGATTACACAGACGCACCACATACGTGTAACCATACCCTACCCGCGATTGATGGATCGTATATATCCTTAGGGTTTAAGCCCTGGTAAGGGAAGACGACGATTAGAACAAACTTGACAGCCGATTGTTAATCATCCGATAAGCCGCAGATGCCTGGGTCGGGGGATTTATTTTTTCCGGACGGTTGCATCCAACTTAATTCAGGTACAGTGGGCTTCTACTTCGTGTAGGCCTCGGCGGTTTCCCTCCAGAATTCTATCTCCTCGGTGTTCTTCTCGAAGAAAGCCGTATCTTTGTATTTACTTTCGAGTAGATTTAGATCGGCGAGGGCTTCGTTAATGTCCTTCTTGCGGTCAAACGGCTTCGCGTTCTCAGCCCTGCCGACCAATGCCATCACCCTCAGAAGCAGAACGCGGGCCGTATACTCCTCGTACTCGGGGTATGTGAGGGCATAAATCTCGCCGGCTGAGATAACCTTATCCCAGTTCTGCTGAAGAACGGCAATCCTTATACGGTGATAGTGAACCTCGGGAAGCAGCGACTTTACCTCACCCTGTTCAGGCCACTGCATTATCTTTTCAAGTCTTACCGTTGCCGAGTCATAGTCCGCTAGTTCTATCTCCATCTTGGCAAGCTGGAGTAGAAGTGGCGGCAGATATGCACTCTCCTCGTTAACCTCGGTGAGCCTGTTGACGGTCACCAGGAGGTCATCTACCTGCCAGAGTTCGGTATAGTCCTCCCCCTGCTGATAATAGAAGGCCTCAAGAATCAGGCTGGAGCCTTCGGTAGAGCTGAGGCGTTCTGCAATCTCACGGGCGTGCTCCACGTCCCCTGAGGCCAGTGAAGCGTCGTAGATCATCCTTAATATGTCCTTGTAAAGGTCGGTGAATTTGAAGTGGTGTTTACGAGCCTCTTTAACCAGCCGCTGAAGGGTTTTTTTCGCCCCGTCCAAATCGTCTTTTTCCAACTGCGCCCTAACCAATCTGGGCCAGGCGTCGCGAATGTCTTCTTCGTCAGGAAACCGGCTTAGGAGTTCGTCGTAAGCTCGAGCTGTAAGTTCAGGCTTTCCCGCCTGTTCGTATGAACGAGCACGGTAGTAGTAACCCTGCATCTGTCTCTGGGGATCGGATGACAGCGTAAGTCCGGTGAAGATTTCAGCCGCCTCCTCGAAATCCCGCTCGGCATATGTTACTAACCCTTTAAGAAAGGTTAACAACTCTTCCTGATCGGGCGTAAGTGTCGATTCGGCAAGTATTGTAATTACCGAATCTGTGCTTTCAAATTCCCTGGTGTCCAGGTAGCTCCATGCCAGACTGAAGTGAGCCTTGTTCGACAGTTCTGCGTAAGGGCATTGGGATGCATAAGCGTAGAACGGTCTGCTGCGGAACTCAAAATGTCCCTTCTTGTAGTAGAAGGCATCGCCTACCGCAAGGTGGGCAAGAGAAAGGAAGTAGTTGCGTTCCCTTTGCCTGCGTCCCCTTTCGGCAATAGCATCGGCCATACCGATGGTTACTTCATAATTACCTGTATCGTTTTCCGCCACAACGTAAAGTGAAGTTATTACGTCGACCATAGGCGATGAGCCGAATATGTCAAGGTTGTTGAACAGACCTTCCAGGGCAGGCAGGGTGTTCTTATAACCTTTCTCGCGTATTAACTTCACCACCGGAAGTACTGAGTATAGGTCCCTTGCACCGAACTTGGTAAACGCGGATTCGGTCTGTGGACTGCCGGGTTCTGTAATCCAGCGTATGTACAGTTCGTAGGCGGGTTTCTGAGCGGCCTTCTTGAAGTATTCCCTTACAAGCAGGTCCCGCCCTTCCTTGAAGGCAAGCTTAACGCGCAGCAGGGCTATGTCCTGTGCGGATATGAGGTTGGGGGGAGGGAAGGAATCGTCCAACACCTCGCGTGCACTGGTCGCATCGTCTAAGGCAAGCATTGCAGAGGTCAAATCGAATCTGATAAAGGGAGAAAAGGGGGTTTTCAGGTTATAGATTGCCGTAAGCGAATCGCGGGCCTGAGAGTATTCACCACGGCGCAGAAGGCGATGTGCCCTCAGGTAACTGCCCGTTGCCCCGGCAGGCTCGATTTTCTGCCTTTCATCGAGGTGGTATCTGAGGGCTGTTGCGGCCTCAGGATTGGAGGGGAGAAACTTAAGGGCTTTTCCCTCGTTCCGGTTCTGGAAAAGGTAGTATAGGAGGGAATCGGTCGTCTCAAGATAACCGTTTTCCCAGTAGAAAACAAGATCGTACAGGAAACTTAAATCCTCAACGTTCCCTGCCGTATCCTTGGCCAACATGGCAAGCATTCGGGCGGCACCGTCAGGATTATCTTTTAACCAGTAAGCCGTTATCTTATAAAGATATATCTGCCTGCGCAGTTGGGGTGAAAGCGGCTTTTTTAGCTCGAGATCGAGTAGAACCAGAGCCGTATCGGCAATGGCCTGACTCAGGAAGCTTGCCGGTTTGCGAAGTACGGAAGATGGAGACGATCCACCCAATTGGGAAAAAAGGATTGCCTCGTCGATTGCCTTCTCTTCATCCTCGGTCAGGCTGAAGCCTGACAGCTCGAACAGGTATTCCGTGGTAACCCAGGCGGGTATAGGATAGTCGAAGTCGGGTTTTCGCTCGAACTCCTCTGCCGCTTCGATAGTATAACCTAAACCGTCTGTCTGGGAAAATAACATAATGAGGGTAAAAACAAACATCAGTGTGTCAGAACTCCCCTATTACCAAAATTTCAATATTCTTTCGGTAGCACCCATAAGCCCCCGACTTATTCAAGCTGATTTTTACTGTCTTGAAGAT